>NZ_JBEZDN010000003.1:0-189389 GCF_040648315.1 Pseudonocardia sp. NPDC049154 | reverse complement strand
CCGGCGGTGTCCGCCGCGGGGGCGTGTGCCCCCGCCCCCGCGGCGGACGGTCCGGAGAGCCCGGGCAGGACGCCGGTCACGCGGGCGCCGGGCGGCCGTTGGGACCCGGGTCGGCCGGGGCGGTCCTGGCCGGCTCGCCCTCGCGCGGTGCGGGGACGCCCTCGCCCGGCTCGGCGCCGACGAGGTCCGCGGCGACCGGCTGGTCCTCCCGCACCCCGTCGCCGACCGGCCCGCGCCGGCGCATGACCAGCCCGAACCCGGCCAGCAGCACCGCGGCGAACAGGTACCCGAGCGCGATCTGCCCGCCGACGTTCCAGCCGACCTGCTCGGCGTGGATCAGCCCGATGAAGCCGAGCACCGCCCCGATCGCGGAGTAGATCGCCGCCGCGAAGAAGTTCTTGTCGATGACGAACACGGTGATCGAGCCAAGCACCATCCCGGCCAGGATCGCGCCGCCGCCGAGTAGGACGGTGCCGTGGTAGACGAGCCCGGCCCCGGTCAGGGCCTCCTCGCCGACCTGCTGCCCGCTCGTCCCGGCCGCCGACAGGGCGTTGTTCATCAGCCCGGCCGCCCAGGACGCGATGTTCGGGATGATCGCGATGACCACGGCGACGGCGTGTCGCCGCGGGGTCTCCTGGAAGGCCTGCGCCCCGATCAGCAGCCCGATGTAGAGCAGGATCGGCACGATCGCCGGGGCCGGCAGCAGCGCGCCGAGCAGCGAGAACAGGCCGAGGAAGCACATCAGCGCGATCACCACGCCCGACGCGAGCGAGTAGGTCGTGCGGCCGCCGGCGGCCTTCCAGCCGGGATGCCCGATGTACACGGCGGGCGGGAACGGGCAGCCGAGGACCGAGCCGACGACCGCGCCGGCGCCGTCGGCGGCGAGGATCGCGCGCAGGTTGTACTCGTCGCCCGCAACGGCCGCGGACTCGACGTTGGTCATGCCCTCGGTGAAGTTGTAGATGCCCAGCGGGATCGCCGTGGCGAGCAGCGGGGCGACGTCGGCGAGGCCCTCGCCGAGCCGGGCGAGATCCGCCGTCGGCAGCGAGAGGGCGACGTCCCGGGCCGCGGCGACGACGTCGGGCGCCGACATGTACCCGCCGATCCACCCGATCGCCGAGCCGACCAGCAGCGCCGCGAGCCCGACCGGGATGTTCCCGGGCAGCTTGAGGTCCGTGAAGAAGCCGATCAGGATGATCACCATGACCGGCAGCGCGATCCACAGCGCCTCGAACATCTGTGCGGCCGGGCGCATCGAGATGAACGCGATCGACACGCCGGCGAGCGTGCCCAGCATCGCCGCCTGGGGCGTGTACTTCCGGATCCACGGACCGACGAACGCCCCGAGCAGCACGATGATCCCGATGATGAACGACCACGCGAGGCCGGCGGCCCACGCCGCCAGCGGGTCCCTCGTCTGCAGGTAGATCGGCAGCATGATCACGAAGACGACGATGAACATGTGCGGCACGGACGGGCCGTACGGCATCGCGCACACGTCCGTGCGGCCCTCGCGCCGCGCCAGCCGGCGGGCGAGGTAGGTGTAGTAGACGTTGCCGATCAGCAGCTGGACGCCCAGCGCCGGCAGGATCACCCCGAACACGTCGGCGCCCGGGATGTTCACCACGCCGAGGCACAGGCCGGACAGGGTCAGGACGTTGACCAGGGTGTTGAAGCCGAGGCCGAAGAAGGCGTTGGTGTCCCCGGACACCCACCAGGAGAGCTTCATGGGCTGTGGGGCTGATTCGGTGGTGCTCATGCGACGGCCTCCCGCGTGAGGGCTTCGAGCAGGGCGGTGGAGTCCGCGACCCAGCCGAAGATCCCGCCCTGGGCGGCGACCATCTCCAGCGCGACGCGGTGGAACTCCGGGAAGTACGAGCCGGTGCAGTCCGAGAGCACGAGGCACTCGTAGCCGCGGTCGTTGGCCTCCCGGACGGTGGTGTGCACGCAGACCTCGGTGGTCACGCCGGTGACGATCAGGCTGGTGACGCCGCGTGCCTCGAGCTCCGCCCCGAAGGCGGTCCCGTGGAAGGAGCCCTTCCCGGGTTTGTCGACCACGAGCTCGTCCGGCAGCGGGGCCAGCTCGTCGACGATGTCGTGGCCGTACTCGCCGCGGACGAGGATCCGGCCCTTCGGCCCCGGGTCGCCGATCCGCAGCGTCGGGTTGCCGCGGTGGAGCTTCGCGGGCGGGCAGTCGGACAGGTCGGGGACGTGCCCCTCGCGGGTGTGGATCACGGTCATGCCCAGCTCACGGGCGGTGGCGAGGACCCGCTGCAAGGGCGGGATGACGCTGCGCAGCAGCGAGACGTCGTTGCCCAGGGTCTCGCCGAACCCGCCCGGTTCGCAGAAGTCCCGCTGCATGTCGATGATCACCAGGGCGGTGCTCGTGGGATCGAAGGTGAAGGCGCCCGGGCTCGCGGTGACTGTCACGGGGACTCTCATGAGGTGCTCCAGGTGGTCGCCTCGACGACGGCGTCGGCGGTCCCGACGGCGCCGAAGACCCCGCCCTGCATGGTCACCATGTGCAGGGCGGCGTCGTGGTTCGACGGGTCGGTGGCGCCGGTGCAGTCGGACAGGATCAGGCACTCGTAGCCGCGGTCGTTGGCCTCGCGCATGGTGGTGTGCACGCAGACGTCCGTCGTGATGCCGGTCAGCAGGATGTGCGTGATGCCGTTGGACCGGAGCACGAGGTCGAGCCGGGTCGCGTAGAACGCGCCCTTGCCCGGCTTGTCGATCAGCACCTCGCCCGGGACCGGCGCGACCTCCGGGACGATCTCCCAGCCCGGTTCGCCGCGGACGAGGATGCGGCCGGCCGGCCCGGGAGAGCCGATCTCCGCGCCGATCTGCTTCGACCGCCAGCGCTTGTTGGCCGGCAGGTCGGAGAGGTCGGGTGGGTGGCCCTCGCGGGTGTGGATCACCAGCATCCCGGTCTCGCGGGCGTGGGTGAGCAGCCGCGCGGTCGGCCCGAGGCCGGCCCGGGTGAGGCCGATGTCGTAGCCCATCCGGTCGACGTAGCCCCCGGGCCCGCAGAAGTCGACCTGCCAGTCGATGCAGATCAGGGCGGTTCTCGACGCCGGCACGGCGCCGTCGTACGGCCAGGCGTAGGGGCGGGCGGCGACCGGTCCGATCACGGCGGTCCGCGATGGGGCGGTCGGGTCGAGACGTGCGTGCGTGTCGGTCGTCACGGGACCTCCGGGGTGGACGGGACAGGAGCGGGCACGAGCGGGGGGAGGAGCGCCGCGGCTGCGGCGAGCAGCCGGTCCTCGGAGAAGGCGGGGCCGACGAGCGTGACCCCGCAGGGGCGGCCGTCCGCCGTCGTCCCGGCGGGGACGGCGAGGGCGGCGAGGTCGAGCAGGTTCGTGGACTGCGTGTACCGGCCGAGGACGAGGTTGCGGGCGACCGGCTCCGCGGCCAGCTCGGCGCGGGTGAAGGTCGTCGGCACGGTGGGCAGCAGGAGGAGGTCCGCCGTCGTGAACAGCCGGTCGGTCCAGGCTTTCAGCTCCTGCAGCCGGTACTGCGCGCGGAAGGCGTCGACCGCCGAGAACGCGCTGCCCTTCTCGATCACCGCGCGGGTCACGGGCAGGACGTCGTCGGGGTGCGCGGCGAGGAAGTCCTGCAGGACGGCGAGCCGCTCGGCCACCCAGGGCCCGCCGTAGAGCAGGTCCCCGGCCTCCCGCAGCGGGTCGACCGACGTCCGGACGACGCCGGCGGCCCTGGCCACGGCTCCGTCGGCGGCCGCCTCGAACGCCGCCCGCATGCCCGCGTCGCCCTCGAAGTCGAGGCCCTCGGGGAGGGCGAGGGTCAGGCCGCGCGGCAGGGGTGTGCCGGTGCGGGACCACGGGTCGTCGGGGTCGGCGCCGGCGAGGACGCGCAGCACGGCGGCCGCGTCGGCCACGTCCCGGGTGAAGACGCTGACGCAGTCGAGCGACCGGCAGGCCGGCACCACCCCGGAGGCGCCGACGAGCCCGCGGCTCGGCTTGAGCCCGACGACGCCGTTGAGCGCCGCCGGGACCCGCCCGGAACCGGCGGTGTCCGTGCCCAGCGCGACCGGCACGATTCCCGCCGCGACCGCGACGGCGCTGCCCGAGCTGGACCCGCCGGAGATCAGGTCCCGGCCGAACACGCTCTCCGGCGCGCCGTAGGGGGAGCGCCCGCCGTTGAGCCCGGTGGCGAACTGGTCGAGGTTCGTCTTCCCGACGACGATCGCGCCCGCCTCGCGCAGCCGGCGCACCGATCCGGCGTCGGCGGCGGGGGTGTGGGCGAAGGCCGGGCAGGCGGCGGTGGTGGGGAGCCCGGCGACGTCGATGTTGTCCTTGACCGCCACGGGCACGCCGTACAGGGGCAGCGCCGGGTCGAGCGTCTCCAGCTCCGCCGCGCGCTCCCGCAGCTCGGCGGCCGGCGCGACGCTGATCCACACCGCGTCGTCGCCCCGCTCGGCGATGCGCGCGAGGACGGCCTCGACCACGTCCCGGGGACGGAGCGTGCCCGTGCGGTAGGCCGTTCGGAGCCCCAGAACCCCGGCCGAGGGGGTCGCTGTCGCTGTCTGCACCCGGTCGATTGTCGACAGTCCGGTGTCAGGGATAGGTGTCGTGCGTTACGGCTGTGTTAGGCCTGTGACCGCGTACGCATTTCTGCGTATCGACGAACCCGCCGGCAAGCGCTGCGATGCCCGGATCCGGTCCCCTCCGAGCCGGGCAAGGAGCGGCGACATGAGCACTCCGGGCACCTCCAGCGACACCACACCGGTCCTCGACGAGCAGGCCCTCGACGAGCTGCTCGGGAGAGTGATCACCGACCTCGGTGGTGCGCTCGTCGTCCCGCTCGCCCTGATCGGGGATCGCCTGGGCCTGTTCACCCTGCTGCGCGACGTCGGGCCGGCGACGCCGGCGGAGCTGGCCGCGGCCGGGGGACTGGCGGAGCGCTACGTCCGGGAGTGGCTGCGGGCGATGGCCGCGGCGGGGTACGTCGCGCACGTGTCCGGGGACGATCCGGCCGCCGCGCGGTACCGGCTGACCCCCGAGCAGGCGGCGGCCTTCACGGATCCGGACAGCCCGGCGGCCGTGGCGGGCGGCTTCCAGAGCATGGCGGCGGCCCTGCGCGTGCTGGACCGGCTCACCGACGCCTTCCGCACCGGCGCCGGGATCGCCTGGCACGAGCACCACCCGGACCTGTTCGAGGGCACCGAGCGGTTCTTCCGGCCCGCCTACACCGCCGGCCTGACGAGCGAGTGGATCCCGGCCCTCGACGGCCTGGAGGAGCGGCTGCGGGCCGGCGTGCGCGCGGCCGACGTCGGGTGCGGGTTCGGTGCGTCGACGATCATCATGGCGCGCGCCTACCCGGCGAGCACCTGGTCCGGGATCGACTCCCACGCGCCGTCGATCGAGGCGGCCCGGGAGCGCGCCGCTGCCGCCGGACTCGGCAACGTGATCTTCGAGCTCGGCGCGGCGGACGGGCTGTCCGGCGCCTACGACTTCATCGCCTTCTTCGACTGCCTCCACGACATGCCCGATCCGGTCGGCGCCCTGCGGGCCGCCCGGTCCGCGCTGGCCGACGGGGGCACGGTGATGCTCGTCGAGCCGATGTCCTGGGACACGGTCGCCGAGGGGCTCAACCCGCTGGGGAAGGTGTTCGCCGCCGCCTCGCTGTACGTCTGCCTGCCGAGCGGGCTGTCGGGTCCGCCGCAGGCCGGGCTGGGCAACCAGGCCGGACCGGCGCGGACGTGCGCCCTCGCGCGCGAGGCGGGGTTCGGGCGGGCGCGGGTGGCGACCGCGACCCCCTTCAACCTGATCTACGAGCTGACGCCCTGACGGGCCCGTGCGCACTCAGGGTTCGAGCTCGGGGCGCAGGTAGGTGCGGGCGCCGTGGCCGGCCAGGGCGGTGAGCACCGCTGCGGCGTCGCCCGAGGCCACGGCGTCGTACAGGTGCCGGTGCCGGTGCGCGCCCTCGGCCGGGGAGCGCTGCTCGGCCTCCCGCCGCATGTTGGCGGCCATGTAGAGCTGCAGCTGCATGATCACCGGCTCGTAGACCCGCAGCAGGTGCCGGTGCCCCGCGAGCGCGACCAGGGCGAGGTGGAACTCGCGGTGGGCCTCGGCGCGGTCGATCGCGGCGTGCGCGTGGTCGTCCCCCGCCGCCCGCTCGATCCGCTCGGTCGCCCGTTCGAGCACCGCGAGCCGCTCGGGGTCGGGCCGGGCGCCGCCGCCGAGCGCGGTGTCCACGGCGTACCGCTCCAGGGCGTCCCGCAGCCCGAACAGCTCGGTCATGTCGCGCGCCGACAGCTCCGCGACCCGGACCCCGCGGCGGGGGAGGTGCTCGACGAGACCCTGCTGGCCGAGCAGGCGCAGCGCCTCCCGCACCGGGGCCCGGCTGATCCCGAACCGCCGCGTGAGCTGCTCCTCGACCAACCGCTCGCCGGGCCCGATGGCGCCGCGCAGGATGTCGCCGCGGATCCGGTCGAGGGCGAGCTCGACGAGGCTCTGCGCGCCGAGCCCGTCGAGCGGGACCTCAGCGGTCACGGCGGTCTCCTGACGTGCGGACGGTCCGGGTGCTGCCGACAAGGTTGTCACACCCGCGGGTCAGGCGGCCGTCACACCGATCAGCATGCCCACGAGGTAGGTGGCCCCGGCGGCGATCGCGCCGAACATCAACTGCCGCAGCCCGCCGCCCCACCACGTGCGCACCGTGAAGCGGGAGGAGAGTGCGCCCGCGAGGAAGAGCCCGACCGCCCCGATGCCCAGCCCGAGCAGCAGGGACGGCGAGCCGAACAGGAACGACAGCAGCGGGATGATCCCGCCGATCGCGAAGCAGAGGAAGGACGAGCCGGCCGCCACCCAGGGCGAGGGCTTGTCGTCGAGGCTGACCCCGAGTTCCTGGCTGACGTGCACGCGGAGCGCGATGTCGGGGTTCGCGCTGATCTCCTCGGCGACGCGGCGGGCGGTCTCGTCGCTCAGCCCGAGCTTGCGGTACTCCTCGACGAGCTCGGCCTGCTCGGCGTGCGGGTGCCGGGCGAGCTCGCGGCGCTCGACCTCCGCCTCGGCGTCGATCGCCTCGTTCTGCGTGCCCACCGAGGCGAACTCGCCGAGCGCCATCGAGAAGGCGCCCGCGACCAGGCCCGCGATACCCGTCAGCACGATGGTCTGCCGGTCCGCGCCGCCACCCCCGACGCCCGCGATCAGCGCGATGTTGGTGACCAAGCCGTCCATCGCGCCGAAGGTCGCGGCGCGCAACCAGCCGCCCGAGACGTCGCGGTGCTGGTGGTCGTGCTCATGCGCGGCCAGCTCGGCGTCGAATGCCGGATCGCTCACAGGGGGCAGCCTAATCCGCCGACTCGCGGCGGCCGCGCGGCGAACCGACACTGATCGGATGGGACGGGAACCGCTGTGGCTCTTCGCCGACCAGCTCGGCCCGCACGTGCACGCGACGGACGAGATGCGCGACCGCGAGGTGGTGCTCGTCGAGTCCGGCCGGGCGCTGCGCCGCAAGCGGTTCCACCGGCAGAAGCTGCACCTCGTGCTGTCCGGGATGCGGCACCTGACCGACGAGCTGGACGACCGAGCCCGGTACGTCCGCGCCGACACCTACCGCGAGGCCCTCGAGCAGGTGGGCGAGCCGGTGGTGGTGCACGAGCCGACGTCGTTCGCGGCGGCCGAGCTCGTCGAGCGGCTGCGCAAGGACGGGCTGGTCGCCGACGTCCTGCCCACGCCGACCTTCGCGCTGCCGCGTGCCGAGTTCCAGGAGTGGGCCGGCGACCGCGGCCGGTTCCGGATGGAGGACTTCTACCGGTCCCAGCGCGAGCGGTTCGATGTGCTGATGGACGGCGACAAGCCGGTCGGCGGGCGGTGGAACTACGACTCGGAGAACCGCGAACCGCCGCCGAAGGGCGAGCGCACGCTCGGGGTGAAGGGGCCGTGGCAGCCGAAGGAGGACCGGATCGACGACGAGGTCCGCCGCGAGCTCGACGAGGCCGGGTACCCGACCGTCGGGCGGGACGGGCCGCGCTGGTTCGCGATCACGCACGACGAGGCGGTGAAGGCGCTGCGGCACTTCGTCCGGCACCGGCTCGGCACGTTCGGGCCCTACGAGGACGCGATCCTCGAGCAGGACTGGGCGATGTCGCACTCGCTGCTGTCGGTGCCGATGAACCACGGCGTGCTGCACCCGCTCGAGGCCGTGCACGCCGCCGAGCAGGCCTACCGGGACGGTGACGTCGACCTGCCGAGCGTCGAGGGGTTCGTCCGGCAGATCCTCGGCTGGCGCGAGTACGTCTGGCACCTCTACTGGCACTTCGGCAAGGGCTACACCCGGCGCAACGCGCTGCGCGCCCGCACCCCGCTGCCGGACTGGTGGGCGGAGCTCGAGTCCGACGCCGTCACCGCGGCCTGCCTGCGCAGCGCGCTCGAGGGCGTCCGGGACCGTGGCTGGGTGCACCACATCCCGCGCCTGATGGTGCTCGGCAACCACGCCCTGCAGCGCGGCTACCGGCCGGCCGAGCTCAACGAGTGGTTCCGCACCGCGTTCGTCGACGGATTCGAGTGGGTCATGCCCGCCAATGTCATCGGCATGAGCCAGCACGCCGACGGCGGGAAGATGGCGACCAAGCCGTACTCCGCGGGAGGCGCCTACATCGACCGGATGAGCGACCACTGCCGCGGCTGCGCGTTCGACCCGAAGAAGCGCCTGGGTGAGGACGCCTGCCCCTTCACCGCCGGCTACTGGCAGTGGGTGCACCGCCACCAGGGCCTGCTCGCCGACAACAACCGCACCGCGCGGGCGGTCTCGGGGATGAACCGGCTCAAGGACCTCGACGTGGTGCTGGAGCAGGAGTCGGCGCGCGAGCGCTTCTGAGAGTCGCTCACCTGGGTCTCAGGTGACCCCGCTACCGTTCGCGACGTGACGAGGGGCCGTGTTCTCGACGGGATCGGCACGCTCGCGCGGCTCGGCCTCGCGGCCGTCTGGCTCGCGTCGGGGCTGATCAAGGCTCTCGACCCGGCGCAGACCTATGTGGCCGTCCGGGCCTACGACGTGCTGCCCCGGGAGGCCGTCGGCGTCGTCGCCGGGGTGCTGCCGTGGTTCGAGCTGGCGCTCGGCGTGCTGCTCCTGCTCGGTATCGGGACCCGCGCGGTCGCCTGGCTCTCGGCCGGCCTGCTGCTGGTGTTCGTCGCCGGCGTGACCCAGGCCTGGGCCCGCGGGCTGAACATCGACTGCGGCTGCTTCGGCGGCGGCGGGGCGGTGGCGCCCGGGCAGACGCAGTACGTCCAGGAGATCCTCCGAGACACCGGGTTCCTGCTGATGGCGGCCTGGCTGATCGTGCGGCCGCGGACGCTGCTCGCCGCCGAGAGCCGGCTGGCCGGATCCCTCGTCACGTCGGGTTCGGGTGCGGAGAGGAACTGACGTGGGCGGAGCGGATCGCAGCGATCGGAAGCGGCGGCAGGCCGCGGCCGAGGCGCGGCTGCGGGCGGCGGGGATCACCCCGAAGCGGCGGGGGCTCGGCGGCAGCGGCCTGGTGCTGACGATCGTGGCCGTCGTCGTGATCGCGGCGATCGTCGTCGGGGTCGTCGTGACGATGAACAACAAGGCCTCCGACTCGGCCGCCCCCGCGCCGACCTACCCGGTCGCGCGCACCGGCGCCGTCATCACCGCCGGGCAGGCCGCGGCACCGGTCACGGTCGACGTCTACGAGGACTACCTCTGCCCGTACTGCGAGCGCTTCGAGACCACGTACAAGGACGAGCTGACCACCGCACTCAACGCCGGCCAGGTCAAGGTCAACTACCACGCGATCTCGATCCTCGACCGCGCCAGCAACCCCGTGGGCTACTCGACCCGCGCCGCCAACGCGGCCATCTGCGCCGCCGACGCCGGCATCTTCCCGGCCTACCACGCCCAGCTCTACGCCGAGCAGCCCGCCGAGGGCAGCGCCGGCTTCTCCAACGACGAGCTGACGGCCAAGGGCACCGCCCTCGGCGCCGGCTCCGCCTTCGGCCAGTGCGTGGCCGCCCAGGCCAACACCGGCCTGATCGAGAACGCCACCAACACCGCGGCCGCCACCCCGGCGCTGCAGAGCAACGGCCAGTTCGGCACCCCGACCATCGCCGTCAACGGCACGAAGGTCGACGTCAACGACACGGACTGGCTGCAGAAGGCCATCCAGGCCTGAGGCCCGGCACCCCGTGGGGACCCCCCTCGAACGGGTCCCCGCGGGGTGTTGTAGTGTTTCCTCATCGCAAGGGGCTGTGGCGCAGCTGGTAGCGCACTTGACTGGCAGTCAAGGGGTCAGGGGTTCGAATCCCCTCAGCTCCACCCTTCTGAGCGGGCCTTTCTTGGCCTGATTCGCCTCCAACCGCGATCTTGTCGCTTGACAGATCCTGTGTGGCGTGTACCCGGTCGGCGACGGCCAAGAGATCGTGGTGCCGGGTCTCGAGGTCCGTCCTGAGCAGAGGTTCGTGATGGGCGAGGCAGTTTCGTAGCTCGTGGAGCCGCCGGACGAGCTCGTCCCTGGTCCCGGGAGGTCCCGCTTCCGTACGGTCAGCCGCCGGCTCGGGGTCTGATCCCGGAAGCAGGGCTCGGAAGGTCGAGCGTGGCCAGGGCGCTGTTCAGGAGCTCCGCGGCGAAGAGCGGGTACCGCCGCAGACGGGGGATCCGCACGCAGTCGTCGATGATCGTCTTGGTGGTCTTGACCAGGGTCGCCGCGCGGGCCTCGGGCAGGTCGGGCCGGGCGACGGACAGCCAGCGCTGCCACTCGGCGAGGTAGTCGGCCTGGATGCGGTCGAGGCGCTCCCGGGCGGCGTCGGGCACGTAGAGGCGTTCGGTGAGCCAGACGGCGAGCAGGTCCGTCGCCTCGAGCGCGACCCGGATGTAGCCCTCGATCAGCAGGGCGAGCACCTCGTCGTCCGGGCACGGGGTGCGCGTGGCGCGCGTCGCCTCCAGCGCGAGCCACTCGTGGAACCGGGTCACGGCGGCGACCAGGAGCTCGGCCTTGGTGTCGAAGTACCGGTAGAGGGCCGGGCCGGCGATGCCCAGCCTGGCGCCGATGTCGTCGATGCCGACCCCGGCGAAGCCCTTCTCCCGGAACTCACCGGCCGCCGCGTAGAGCAACTGCTCGCGCCGGGACGCCGACGTCCGGTCGGTCTGGGCGACGGGTTCGTCGGCCGTGACCGCCGCCGGCGCGGCGAGGACACGCCTGCCGGCGTCGATGAGATCGCGGGCGAGGCCCGATCGGGGGAGGGGGCTGTCGTAGAGGCTGTGGCCGGAGACGATGCTGACCACGACCCAGCTGCGGATGTCGACGACGGCCGGGTCGAGGTCGGGGCCCGCGGGGCGGACGAGCAGGTCCTGGAGGGTCGTGGCGATCCATCGGGTCTGCCGCCGGACCAGGCGGTAGTCCTCGGCGTCGAGGTGGCGGGCCTCGCGCTGCCACAGCAGGGACAGCTGTCGGCTGTCCAACGCGGCCTCGGTCAGCGCGGTGAGCCCGGCGTCGACACTGCGCTCGGCGGGCGGCTGCTCGGTGAGGCCGGTCAGGGTCTCGATGACACGCCGCTGGTCCTCCCGCACCACGTGCGAGAGCAGCGCCTGCTTGTTGGTGTAGTGGCGGTAGAGCGCCCGTGCGGTGATGCCGCTGGCCTCGGCGATGTCGTCCATCCGGACGGCGTGGAAGCCACGGGCGCTGAACAGCTCGCCGGCGTTCCTGGCGATCTCGGCCCGCCGGTCGCGGGGTCGGGAGCGGGGGACCCGGAGTTCGGTGGGGGCAGCGTCCACGATCCGTCCCCCCTTCCGCCTGCCCCGGCATGGTAGCCAGGGCAGGCGGGCGGGAGGTCAGGCGCCCGCTCGCCCGACGTCGGCGGTCGCGATGACGGCCTTGGACCGGCCCTGGACGAACTCCTCGAGCGTGGTGGTGTTGCAGCTCATGTACAGCGTCCGGAGGTCGTCGCCACCGAAGGCGCACGCGATGGCCTGGGCCCCGGTGACCGGCACCTTGTCGGTGAGCTCGCCGCCCTCGACCACGCGGTAGAAGCCGCTGTCGTCGCTCATCGTGAGGGCGTTGCCGAACCAGACCCCGCCGTCGGCGTCCAGGGCGATGCCGTCCGGCATGAACGACTCCGCGAGCTGGGCCCAGACCCGCTGGTTCGACAGCGACCCGTCGACGGCCACGTCGAAGGCGGTGATCCGGTGCAGGAACGTCTCGGCGAGCAGCAACACCCCGTCGGGGGCGAGGGCCATGCCGTTGGGGAAGAGGACTTGGCCGTCGACACGGCGCACCGTGCCCTGCGGGTCGATGTGGGCCAGGGCCGTGGGTCTCGGGTCCTCGGTGCCGATGGCGAAGCCGAAGTTGCCGACGTAGGCGTGCCCCGCCGCGGTGACCAGCATGTCGTTGCCCGGCCCGCCGGCGATGTCGCCCAGCTCGGCGTAGGTGTCGAGGGCCCCGTCCGGTCCGATCCGCAGGACGGTGGCGTCGGCCTGGGACACCACGAGCGCCGTGCCGTCGGGCAGGAAGCCCAGGCCCGACGGCGCGCCGGGGACCTCGGCGACCGTCGCCGCGTCGCCGTCGGGGGCGAAGGTCAGCACCTTCCCGCTGAAGAAGTCGCTGGCCCACAGCGCGCCGTTGTGCCAGCGCAGGCCTTCGAGGAACCGGTGTCCCGACGCGAACTCGGTCAGGGTGTGCAACTTCATCGTGTCACTCCTAGAGACGATGGGGTGCGCGCCAGATCGCGGAGCCGGAACTTCTGGATCTTGCCGCTGGGGTTGCGGGGGAGGTCGTCGAGCAGGATCAGGCTCTCGGGCAGCTTCTGGCGTGCCATCCGCCGCGCGGTCAGCCACTCGACGATCTCGGGCAGGGTCACGGTCGTCCCGGCCTGGGGGACGACGACCGCGCAGACGCGTTCGCCCAGCACGGGATCGGGGGCGGACACGACCGCGACGTCCGCGATCGCGGGGTGCTCGAACAGCTGGTCCTCGATCTCCTTGGCGCTGATGTTCTCGCCGCCGCGGATGATGACGTCCTTCTGCCTGCCCACGATCTCGACGTAGCCGTCGGCGTCGATGTGAGCCAGGTCGCCGGTGTGGAGCCAGCCGTCCGCGGTGAAGGCCTCGGCGTTGAGCGACTCGTCGAGGTAGCCCAGGAACATCTCCGGACCGCGCACCTGCAGCTCGCCGTCGGCGGAGACCCGGACCTCGGCCGCCCCGATGGGTCGCCCGTCGGTGGTGGCCCGCTTGTCCACGGGGTCCGACGTGGTGCAGGCGGTGGCGGTGGGGTACTCGGTGGAGCCGTACCCGCGGCTGACCGTGCACCCGAGCGCCGTGGTCGCCGCCCTGATCAGCTCCGGGGGCACGTCGGCCCCGCCGCACGCGAACACGCGCAGCGACCCGACGTCGTGGTCCGGCAGCGCCGGATGGTGGACGAGGCCGTGCAGGAACGGCGTCGCGGCCACCACGAAGCTGCAGGCGTGGTCCTGGATCAGGTCGAGCGCCCGACCGGGCTCCCAGACGTCGAGCAGGACCACGGTGCTGCCGAGCATGAAGGGCAGCTGCATCCCGTAGAGGACACCGATGATGTGGCCGACTGGGGAGGGCATGAACACGACGTCCTCGGTGGTGAGGCCGAAGAAGTCGATCATGCTGCGGTTCTCGTAGTCCAGGGTGTCGTGGCTGTGCAGCGCGCCCTTGGGCGCCGACGTGGTCCCGGACGTGTAGAGCAGCAGGGCGATCTCGGCCGCCTCGCGCGGGCTGTCGATCGGGTCGTCGGCACCCTCGGCGAGCAGGTCCTCGAAGCGGAGCCGGGTGTCGTCCGAGTCGGCACCGACCACGACGACGGTCTCCAGCGCGGGGAGCTCGGCGCGGATGTCGTCGATCATGGCCGGGTAGTCGAAGCCCCGGAAGGACTGCGGCACCACGACGACCTTCGTGGCCGCCTGGCGCAGGATGAACGCCGTCTCCTTGTGCCGGTAGATCGGGATGACGGGGTTGCTGACCGCCCCGAGCCGGATGGCCGCGAGGTGCACGACGATCGCCTCGGCCCAGTTCGGGAGCAGCCACGACACGACGTCGCCGGGCCCGACCCCGCGTGCGCGGAGAGCGGACGCGGCGCGGTTCACGCTGCGGTCGAGCTCGTCGTAGGTCCAGGACCGGCCGCGGTCGACCACCGCGATCTTCTCGGGCGTGCGGGCGGCGCACTCGGCCAGGTAGCCGTCGATCAGGTTCCCCGCCCAGGACTCGCCGTCCCGGCGGACGCGCTCCTCGTCGAGCCTCGTAGCCTTCACGTCGTCCTCCTCGGGTGCGTCTCGTCGAGCAGAACCGCCCCGAGACGCCCCCGGAGCTCGGTCTGGTCGCCGTACCAGGCGCGCAGGGCCAGCGCGCGGGTGTAGTGCCAGCTCACGATGCTCTCGGCGGTGAAGCCCATCCCGCCGTGGAGCTGGATCGCGTCCTCGCACACCCTCACCGCGACCTCCGCGGCGTGGGCCTTCGCGGTCGCCGCCATGATCTCCAGGTCGGGCACCGAGGCCCCGTCGGCGTCCGCGAGGGTGGCCAGGCAGAGGTTGTGCAGGCCCGTCCAGCGGGCGTGCATGTCGGCGGCGATGTGCTTGAGCGCCTGGAAGCTGCCGATGGGGCGGCCGAACTGCTCGCGTCGGCCGAGGTGCTCGACGGTGTGCTCGAGGCTGCGGTGGGCGAGCCCGCTGAGCTCGCAGGCGAGGAGGATCCTGGCCCACGAACGCAGGCGGGGGACCAGGTCGTCGTCCGCGATCGGGTCGGCGTGCACCTCGTCGAGCACGACGCGGGCGAACTCTGTCCCCGGGTCGGCGCTGTCGAGCTCTTCGATCCGCAGCCCGGGCGCGGCCGGATCGACCAGGCACACCGTGGCTTCGGCGACCACCACGAGCAGGCTCGCCTGCCGGGCGAAGCGCGCGGCGTGGACGGTGCCGGAGAGCCGGCCCGCGGTGAGCGTGACCGACCCGAGGTCCGCCGCCCAGTCCTCGGTCACTCCGGGATCGACAAGGGCGACCGGCACCCCGGTCTCGGCGGCCGCGGTGATCCGCTCGTCCGGAAGCAGCGCCGGCACCAGGACGTTCTCCAGCTGCGGCCCCACGACGAGGTGGCGTCCGAACTGGACGAAGACCGGGCCGAGCGCCGAGAGGGGCGCGCCGAGGCCGCCCCGGTCCTCCGGCACGGCGAGGGAGTACCAGCCGAGCTCGGCGAACTCCGCGGTCAGGTCCGGGTGCCAGGCTCCGGCGTCGAGGAGCTTGCGGCGTCTGTCCCCGTCATAGGCGCGGGTCAAATACTCGTCGACGGCGGCGCCGTACTCGTCGGCGCCGTACTCGTGCTCAGTCACGGGGGAGCCCCAGCAGCCGCTCGGCGACGATCGTGCGTTGGATCTGCGCACTGCCGCCGTAGATGGAGGCCGCGCGCGAGTAGAGGTGCTCGTGCACCCACCGCTCCGAGCGCAGCCCGTGCGGGCGTGAGCCCGGGACGGCCCGCAGGGGACCCAGCAGGCCGGCGATCTCCGCGAGGACGGTCTGCTCGACGTCGTTGAGCAGCAGCTTGTCCACGGAGTCCAGCGGCGTCGGCCCGGTGCCCGCGACCAGCCGGGCGGTGGTCTGCCGGGTCTGGGCGTCGAGGACGCGCATCGCGACGTGGCAGCGGCCGAGGGCCGCCCGGACGCGGGGGCTCTCGGGGCGGCCGCGGAGCTGGGTGATCGCGTCGTCCAGGGCGACCTCCAGCTCGACGCGGCGGCGCAGCGTGGCGCCCGCCCGCTCGCTGCCCAGGGTGTGCGTGGCGATGGCCCATCCCTCGTTCTCCGCGCCCAGGAGGTTGCGGCGCGGGACCCGGACCTCGTCGAAGAAGACCTCGCAGAACTCGCCGTCGCCCGTCATCTGCCGGATGGGGCGGGCCGTGACGCCGGGGCTGGACATGTCGACGAGCAGGTAGCTGATCCCGGCCTGCTTGCGCACCGAGGGATCCGTCCGCACCAGCAGGGCGCACCACTGCGCCACGTGCGCCCAGCTGGTCCAGATCTTCTGGCCGGAGACCAGGAGGTCGTCCCCGTCGACCACAGCCCGGGTCCGCAGCGAGGCCAGGTCGGACCCGGCCTCCGGCTCGGAGAAGCCCTGGCACCAGATGTCGTCGCCGGACAGCAGGCGCGGCAGCAGCTCGGTGCGCTGCCAGTCGCTGCCGTAGCGGTCGATGGAGGGCCCGACGACCTCGAGCCCGATCAGCCCGATGGGCTGCGGAGCCCTGGCCCGGACGAGCTCTTCGACGAACACCAGTTGGTGGCTGTGGGTCAGTCCCTGCCCACCCGCCTCACAGGACCACGCGATACCGACCCAGCCGGCCTCGAACAGCGTCTTCTGCCACTGCCGCAGCACCGCGAACCGGGCGTCGTGGTCGAGCGGGACCTCCGGCGGTTCCGCCTCGGCGAGCCAGGCCCTCGCCCTGGCCCGGAAGGCGTCCAGGCTCTCCACCGCCGTCACCGTCCGGTGTAGACGGGAGCGCGCCTCTCGAGGAACGCGTTCACCGCCTCCTTGGAGTCCGCGTAGCCGGACAGCTCGTGGGTGAGGCTCTGTTCGAACTCGTAGCCCGGCTTGAGCTCCATGTACTCGATGCCGTTCAGGCTGCGCTTGGCCAGCTCGAGGGTGACCGGGCTGTGCCGCGCGATCGACCTCGCCAGGTCCTGGGCCGCCCCCAGCAGCCGCTCCTGCGGGACGATCTCCACGATCCCGCCGTAGGGCAGCAGCTTCTCCGCCGGGTAGAGATCGCCCGTGTAGTGCATCAGCCGGACCACGCCCTGGGGCACCAGCCGCGAGAGGTGCTTGGCGCCACCGAGCACGCCGACGTTGACCTCGGGCGTCGCGAACCGTGCGCCCTCGGCCGCGACGACCAGGTCGCAGGAGGCGGCGATCGCGAGACCGGATCCCACCGCGACCCCGTGGACCGCGGCGATCACCGGGTACGGCGAGTCGTAGATCGCCCAGAACGTCTCGCGGGCCAGCTGCAGCCGTTCCGGCGCGTTCTCCGGGTCCATGGTCTGGAACTCGGCGAGGTCGTTGCCCGCGCAGAAGTGCTTGCCCCTGCCCGCGAGCACGACGGCCCGGGCCCGGGGGAGGTACTCGGTGAGGTTGCGGAAGAACTCGCGGATCTCGCTGTAGAGCTGATGGTCGGTCGCGTTGACCGGCGGTCGATCGAGCCACACCGTGGCGATCGGGCCGTCTTCCTGCCAGTCGAGCAGCGTCAGGTCTCGCATCGGGCTCGTGGTCTCCTTCTCGATCCGGTCAGCGGTGATAGGCGGCGGCGAACGCCTCGAGCTCGCGCGGGATGTCGCGGCCTGCGGGCTGGAAGTGGACGAAGGAGCACCCGCCCTCCTCGAGCGCGGCGAACCTGTCCTGCCACTCCTTCGGGGTCAGCGCCGCGCCCGCGGATGCCATCACCTCGGCGGTGATGAAGGGTCGATCGACCTCGTTCACCCCGACCACGTGACGGTCGTGCAAGGCGATGTGGCGGACGTTCTCCGGGATGTGGTCGTAGGCGGCGGCCCAGATCCGGCCACCCTCGCCGAGCAACTCGTCGATCACGTCGTGCTCCACCGCCCAGTGCAGGAACAGGCCTGCCGCGTGACCCGCCGCGTCGATCGCCCGCTCGGAGCCGGGGTCCTCGCCCTCGTCGAGCACCGTGCCGATCACCATCATCATCTGCGGGTCGAACCCGGGTTCCGGTGCGGTGATCCGCAGGAGCTCGGCACCGAGGTCCCGTGCGACCGTGGTTCCCTTGGGGCCCTCGCCGGCCACGCCCCAGGCCACGGTGATCGGCAGGGCCGGGCCGAAGCGCTCGTCGGGGTGGATCAGCTGCATGATCGCCCCCTCCCACTCGACCTGCTCGCCGCGCAGCAGCGCCTGCACGATCCGCGCGTAGTGCTCGACCTTCGCCCACGGCACCGGCGGCCTGCCCATGGCCAGCCGCCCGGTGAACCCGCTGCCGATGCCCACCATCACGCGCTCCTGGCCCGCGGTGTGCACCAGCGTCGTGATCGCGGACGCGGTGACCATCGGGTGCCGCAGGCTCGGGATCAGCACTCCCGGTCCGAGCACGATCCGGTCGGTCAGCTCGGCGGAGCGGTTGAGCACCATCCATACATCGGGGTAGAGAGCGGGCGAGTCGTAGCACAGGGCCCGCTCGTAGCCGAGTTCCTCGGCGATGCGGATGTGCTCCGGAGTCTCCAGCGACGTGGCGAACGAGCATCCCAGCTTCATTGTCAGGGCCTCTCCGGGTCGTGGGGGACACACGCTCTCGGCCGCAGCGGTGCCAGGCGCACCAAGCTAGAGCCGGTGCTCGACGCTTGTCAATCGTCGATAACCAGCGTGTGCCATACCGGATGCCCTGAGATGTGAAAGCTGAGCCAATCAGGATGTGCCAGCTACGTTGGCTTGTGAGGATGAACTTGCAGATGGAGGCCATCTATGCCGTGTTCCGCTGGTCGCCCGAGAGTCGATCTCGCCGTCACCTCTCGTGCGACGGGAGCGCAGATGTCTATCATCGCTAACCTAGTCCTGTGCCTGCGACACGGAGGTCGCCATGCTGATCCACTGCCTCACCCTCAGGTTCACGAGGACGGCGACCGAGGCCGAGATCGAGGCGTTCCGCACTGCTCTCGCCGCGCTGCCGGACGAGCTGGACTTCATCGTCCGCATCCGCCAGGGCCGCGACCTCGGTGAGCGCCCGACGAACGCCGACTACGGGGTCGTCATGGAGTTCGAGAGCGCCGAGGACTTCCACGCCTACCTGACCCACCCTGCGCATCTCGCCCTGCCGCGGAGCCATGTCGAGTCCCTGCAGAGCGTTCAGTTCATGGTCGACGGTGGATGACGACGTCGGCCCCCGGTAACCCGGTGCGCCGATGCGACTTCGACGCGAAGGTGCTCGCGGGCGTCGAGTCCGTGCTTGTGGCCCACGGAACGCACGACGGCAGGAACTCCTCGGCTGAAGGAGGGTGCCCGCGATGCAGGATGTTGATCTCCGTCGTGACCGACTGGACGGTCAACGGTGCTCTCCGACGTGCCGTCGACATCAGCCGTCACGGACCGCCCAGTCGGAGCTGTCGAGGACGGTGCGCGGCCCGTGGAGCTCCGGGTGAGAATTCACCGGCGAGCAGGGGGGAGCTGACGGATGGCAGGACAGGGTTCGACCGCGGCACAGCATGGGCTGACCGGGCGGGACGTGACGGCGGTGCGCCAGGAGGTGTCCGCGGGCAAGACGGTGACGGTCTGGTTCACGACGGCCGCAGTCGGGGTGCCGGCGGGCGGGTCCGCCAAGGTCGTGGCCGTCGGTGATGTCGAGGAGGGTGACTTCATTCAGGTTCGCCCCGCAGGCTCGCGGGATGCGGTGTTCTGCTCGCCGAGCGAGCTCACGCGGAGCAGGCCGGCCCGCAGGCCGGCGACGTCGCGACAGCCGGCGGAGACGGCCGCGGACGACACGACGGCTCCACCTGCGACGCCCGCCCGTCCCGTCCGCGCTCGGCGGTCTGCCAGGTCCACGGCGTCGGCTGCGCCGTTGACCTCGACCCCCGACCTACCTGGGCCGGCAGAGTCGGCGCCCGAGCAGCCGACACCGGTGAAGTCCGGGAAAGCCGCCCCCGCGCGTACCCGTAAGCGAGGCGAGCGCTCGGGTGCGCTGACGGTCAGCCTGACCTCGAGCGCCGAAGGCGACTGGACGGTGGAGGTGTTGGTGGGCGCGAAGCGGGTCGTGTCGTCGACGCCGGTTCAGGCGACCGACGTCGCGGCGGTGTCCCGCTCCCTTCCACCGGCGGTCGCCGAGGTGATCACGTCGGCACTGGTCGAGGCCCGTCGGCGTCAGCAGGAGCGTGTGGCACAGCTGCGCGAGGAGCTCGCCGCCGCCCAGCGAACCCTCGAGCAGCTCGGCGTCGACTGAGGACAAGCGGAGGCTCTGACGGCGGCCACGGGACATCGCCGTCGGCGGCATGCGCGCCACGACTTCAACCCCGCGCTGTTCCGGGCGGCGGCCGAGGCCGGCAAGGCTCCGCCCCCGCTACCACGAGGGACTCGCCCGGCCGGACCTCCTGACCCCCGGCGAGGTCTACGAGATCGAGATCGACATGGCCGCCACGGCCAACGTGTTCCGCGCCGGGCACCGCATCCGAGTCGACGTCTCCAGCGGCAACTTCCCCCGCTTCGACCGCAACACCAACACGGACGGCAGGATCTGCGAGGAGTCGATCGACGACGCTGTGGTCGCGCGTAACACGGTGTGGACGGGTCCCCGACGTCCCAGCCGGGTCTGCCTGCCTCTTCGCCAGCCCGGGGGGACCGGATCAACGAGGACTCCCTAGCGCGCCGACACCTTCGCCCGTGTCGAGGTCAACCGGATCCCGACGCGACGAAGGCCGCGTTGACGTTCTGAGGAGGCCATCGCAGAGGAGTTGGCCGAGCGGTTTCGCTGTCCCTGCGAACCCCGGCGGTGACGGCAGCGGGGCCTGTGAGCACCTCGTCGGTCCGGAGGATTGACGGCGGTCGCACCGCGGGACGTAGAGTCGGACCACGGCCTCCGGGCCACCATCCAGAGCGGCCGAGAGACCTGGCTCGACGACGCCGCAGCAACCCGCCGGCCACGGCACGGGTGCTCACGCCGGGAGCGATGGGGGCAGTGGTGAGGGTCGGGGCAGCGGCGAGGGGCTCGTGGTCGCCGCCGACGGTGGGGTTCGTCGGCGCCCGCAGGCGACACGTCGACCTGCTCCGGGTCGCCAGCGCCTGCTGTCCGGGCTGACCGCCGGCTGCCCCCGCGGCAGCCCAGCCGCTCAGTCGCTCTGGTGGCCCGTCGTCGAACCGGGCCCCGTCCCGGAGGTACGCATGTCCGCCCACCGTCCGCCGCTGTCCGTGCTCGACCTCTCGCCGGTGCCCGCCGGCGGGACGGCCGGGGACGGGCTGCGCCATTCGATCGACCTGGCCCAGGTGGCCGAGCGGGCGGGCTACCACCGCTACTGGGTCGCCGAGCACCACCTCAACCCGGGCGTCGCCTCGTCGTCGACGCCGGTGCTGGTTGCCCTGATCGCCGCGGCCACGGAGCGGATCCGGGTCGGGTCGGGCGCGGTGCAGCTGCCGAACACGGCGCCGCTGTCGGTGGCCGAGCAGTTCGGGACGGTCGGCGCCGTGCATCCCGGGCGGATCGACGTGGGGCTCGGCCGGTTCGACCTGCACAAGCTGCTGACCCTGATCCGGCAGGGCCAGGCGGCAGGCGCGGCGGACGGTGCCCAGGCCCCGCCGCCTCCGCCCGCCCGGGTCGTCGACGGGCTGCTGATCCCGCCGCCCGCCCGGTTCGTCGGGGACCTGTCGCTGTTCGGGACCTTCGGCGAGCTCCTCGGCTTCAGCGCGGACGACCTCCCGCCGGACTACCGCGCGCAGGTCCTGGACATCCTGTCCTACTTCGACGGGACCTCCCGCCGCGCGGACGGGCGCCCGCTCGAGGTCACCCCGGCCAAGGGCGCGGACGTGGAGGTGCTGGTCCTGGGCGCGAGCGCCGGGGCGAGCGCGCAGGTGGCGGGTGAGCTGGGCCTGCCGTTCGCGGCGAGCTACCACACGGTGCCGAACGCGGTGCTCGACGCGGTGGAGGCGTACCGGGCTGCGTTCCGCCCCGGTCGGCTGGCGCGGCCGCAGGTGCTGGTCTCCGCGGACGTCGTCGTCGCGGACGACGACGAGCGGGCCCAAGAGCTCGCCGCGCCCTACGCGCAGTGGGTCCTCGACATCCGCAGCGGCCGCGGCGCACAGCCGTACGTCACGCCGGAGCAGGCGCGGGCCCGCGAGTGGACCGCCCAGGAGAGGGCCGCGGTGCAGGACCGGGTGGACACCCAGTTCGTCGGGTCGCCCGCCACGGTGACCGAGCGGCTGGAGACGCTGGCGCGGGTCACCGGCGCGGACGAGCTGATCGTCACGACGATCACCACCGAGCACGCCGACCGGGTGCGCAGCTACGAGCTGCTCGCGAAGGCGTGGGGCGTCTGATGAGCCGGGACGGGATCTTCCTCGCCTACAACCTGCGGACCTACGGCAACCTGCCCGAGGCCTGGCTCTCCCCGCGGCTGAAGCGGTTCTCGCTGTACGACCCCGCGTACTGGGCGGAGTTCGCGCAGCTCGCGGAGGCCGGGCTGCTCGACGCCGTGTTCACCGGGGACGGCTCGCAGATCACCGACCCGACCACCGCCGTCGCGGACGGGCTGGACCGCTTCACCGCGTGGACCGCCGCGATCGAGGCGACCGAGCACGTCGGCTTCATGCTGACCGCGTCGACCACCTACAACGACCCGTTCCGGCTGGCCGAGCGGCTGCTCTCGCTCGACGTGCTCAGCGGCGGCCGGCTGGCCTGGAATGTCGTGACCTCGCACTCCGGCGCCGCCGCGGCAAACTTCGGGCTCCCGGCGCACCCGCCGCGGGACACCCGCTACGCGCGCGCCGAGGAGTTCGTCGGGATCGTGACGGACCTGTGGTCGGGCGCCGCGGTGGACCACGAGAGCGACCAGTTCACGGTCCGCGGGCGGCTCGCCGTGCCGCCGTCGCGGCAGGGGCGGCCACCGATCGTGCGGGCCAGCACGTCCGACGCCGGCCGGTCCCTGGCCGGTCGGTACGCCAACGGGGTGTTCGCGGCAGACCTGACCCGGGCCGGGGCCGTCGAGCACAGGACGGCGTTCCGTGGGGACGCCCGCCGGTTCGGTCGCCCGCCCGAGCACCTCGACTACCTCTCGGGCCTGCGGCTGGTGCTGGGGAGCACGCAGGCCGAGGCGGAGGCCAAGGTCGCGGACGTCTACTCCCAGTCCCCGGACCAGACCGCCGAGCAGGTGGCCTGGCTGAGCTCGCTGATCGACTTCGACGTGTCGACGCTGGACCCGCAGGAGCCGCTGCCGGTGGAGCTGCTGTCCGCGCAGCGGCTGGCGGAGCTGCCCGCGAGCGAGACGGTCAGCCTCGGGTTCCGCGCGTCCGTGCACGGGTTCTTGCGGGAGCACGCCGGGCTGCCGCTGGCCCAGCTGCTGGTTCGCAGCCGGTTCGTCGGGTCCGGGCACTCGACGTTCGTCGGGACCCCCGAGCAGCTCGCCGACCGGCTGGAGGACTGGTACAAGGCGGGCGCGGCGGACGGGTTCGTGCTCGCCCCCGACCTGACGCTGGAGACCCTGCAGGTCCTGGTCGACGAGCTGGTCCCCGCGTTGCAGCGCAAGGGGCTCTACAAGCGTGGGTACACCTCGGACACCTTCGCGGGGCACCTGAACCTGCCGCCGTTCCCGGGCGCGGGCGAGCTCCGGTTCGACGCCGATCCCGCCCGCCGGGCGGCCGCCCGCGCGACCGTGCTGGCCCGGCGGGCCGATCCGCGCGCGGAGGATCCGTCCGCGGCGGCGCCCCACGGCGTGGCCGAGCCGTTCACCGCGCGGGGTCCACTGAACGTGGCCGCCCTGACCGGGAACGCCCTGCTCGAGGCGGTCGCGGACCCGGACCGGCTCTCCGCCGACCCGGACGTCTACGTGCTCGGCCTGGACCGGGTCCTCGGCCCGGCCCCCGAGTCCGCGCTGGACCCCACCACGGCCGCGGCGGTGCTGGGCCTGCGCCGCCCGGACCTGGCGTTCCTGCCGGTGGTCGCGGTCGAGCGCGAGCACCCCTGGAACCTGGCGCGCACTGTGGCCAGCCTGGAGCACTGGCTGCGCGGGCGGACCGGGGTGGTGCTCGCCGCCCACGACCGGCTCGCCGCCGAGGGCCGGCCCGGGGCCGGGGCGTGGGACCCGGGGCCGTTCGCCGCGCCCACGCCCTCCGGCCCCGCGACGACCGCCGAGGCGGCGCGGATCCTGCGCGCCCTGTGGGACTCGTACCCGAACTCGGCGCTGGTGGTCGACCGGGAGCGCGGCGTCTACGCGACGGGGGAGGGCATCGCCCCGATCGACCACGTCGGTGCCTACCGGGTGGCGGGGCCGGGGGCCGTGGCGTCGTCCTTCCACGGCCGACCCGTCGTCGCCCAGGTCGCCGGGGACCCGGCCGAGCTGCTCGACGCCTCCGACGCGATCGACCTCGCTCTGGTCGGCGCCTCGCGGCTGCCGTCGCTCCTCGCCCTGCTCGACCGGCTGCCCCCGCACCTGACGTTCCTCGTGGTCGGCGGCGCGGCACCCGCGGGCGAGCGGTTCCTCGGCTCGGTGAGCGTGGTCGATCAGGTGCCGCAGTAGGTGACGTGGGGGACCGCACCCGCCGGAGCGGGGCGGGTGAGGTCCTCCAGGCCGGGACGTGCGACGAAGGGGTCGCCGACCGCCCCGAGCAGGCGGTGGAACGGGGCGAGATCACCCTGCTCCGCGGCCTCCAGCGCGGCGTCGGTGACGTGGTTGCGCGGGATGTAGAGCGGGTTGACGCGGTCCATCGCCGCTGCGACGCCGGTGCGATCGGCGGGCAGCAGCGCCTCCCGGCGGGCGGCCCAGGCGTCGAACGCCTCCCGGTCGAGGAACAGGTCCCGTGCGGTGCCCGCGGCGAGCGCGCGGAAGAACGTGGTGAAGTCGACCCGCTGCGCGTGGAGCAACGCCATGAGGTCGGTGCTCAGGGCCACGTCCGGTGTGGACAGTCCGAGCTTCGCGGCCATGCCTTCCGCCCAGTACCGCTCGTAGGCGGCCGGGAACTCCTCCAGCACGTCCTCGACGTCGTCCAGCGGTCGGAGGCTCTCGCCGAACCGCGCGAGGTTCCACTGCAGAATCGCGGGCTGTGCGCCGTAGGCGTACCGGCCCGTCTTGTCCAGCGAGCTGAAGACGGTGCCCGGGTCGACGGCATCCATGAACGCGCAGGGCCCGTAGTCGATGGTCTCGCCCGAGATCGTCGTGTTGTCGGTGCTCATCACCCCGTGGACGAACCCGACGAGCATCCAGCGGGCCACGAGCGCGGCCTGCGCGTCGACCACCCGGCGGAACAGTTCCAGGTAGGGCCGGTCGGCGTCGGCTGCGTCCGGGAAGTGGCGGGCGATCGCGTGGTCGGCGAGGGCGCGCAGCGCGCCGGGCTCCGAGGCGGCGGCGTACTGGAACGTCCCGACCCGTAGGTGGCTCGCGGCGACCCGGCAGAGCACCGCACCCGGCAACGGCCGGTCCCGCTCGATCGTCTCCCCGGTCGCGACGACGGCGAGCGCCCGCGTCGTCGGGATGCCGAGGGCGTGCATGGTCTCGCCCAGGAGGTACTCGCGCAGCATCGGCCCGACGGCCGCCCTGCCGTCGTACCCGCGGGCGAACGGGGTGGCGCCGGTCCCCTTCAGGTGCAGGTCGCGCAGGCGACCGTGGGAGTCGACGACCTCCCCGAGCAGCAGGGCCCGCCCGTCGCCCAGCCGCGGCTTGTAGACGCCCCACTGGTGACCGGCGTAGACCAGCGCCCTCGTTCCCGCACCGGCGCCCACCAGCAGCGACACGTCCGCGCGCAGCGCGGCGGGATCGGCGCCCAGCTCGGCCGCGAGCTCGTCGTTGAGGACCAGCAGTCGCGGCGCCGGCGCGGTGACCGCGGGCCAGGGCACCGAGAGGGCCGGCACCTCGCGGGCGTACGTGTCGTCGAGATCGAGCAGGGTCCGCTCACCAACGACCACGGTGGACGACCTCCTCGAAGGGGCGGCGGTCGGGGGTCGCGATCGGACGCAGCGCCCGGTCGGCCGGGTGGCCGACGCCGAGCAGGAAGGAGACGACATGGGTGTCCGGCACCCCGAGGATCGCGCGCGCCTTGTCCTGCTCGCCCACCGAGGAGTGTCCGGTACCGATGCCCAGGTCGGCCGCGGCGAGCATCATCGCGAAGGTCGCCTGGCCGAGGTCGTACTGGTCGATGACCCGGGTCCGGTCGTCCGCCGGTTCGGGGACGACGAGGGCGATCGCGGCGGGCGCGTCGGCGATGTGCCGGGCGCCGCGCCACACGGTCGCGAGCTCGCGCAGCTGCGCGGGGTCGGTGACCAGGACGAAGTCCCAGTGCTGCCGGTTCGAGGCGGACGGCGCGCGCCACCCCGCCTCCAGGATCCGGGTGAGGTGCTCCTCGGACACCGGCTCGTCCGTGTAGCTGCGGACGTTGCGGCGGGCGCGGATCGCGTCCCAGGTCTCCATGGGTCCTCCTAGCTCGCCGACGCCTGGCGGGAGCGGCTCGGGTTGTGGGTGAGCGTGGGCAGCCCCAGGTTGTCCCGCAACGTGGTGCCGGTGTGGTCCGCGCGCAGCGAGCCGCGCTCCTGCAGGAGCGGGACCACCTTGTCGACGAACCCGTCGAGCCCGGTGGGGAAGCCGGCGCCGTCGAGCGCGACGCCGAGGGGCAGGGGATCGGGCATGGTTCTCCCTGATCGGAGGCGCGGGCAGGGTCCTGCCCGCGGCGGTGGAGCCTGATCAGGGACGACAGAGACCAGGCGGCGAGCCGAGGCCGTCCAGCCAGCGGCGCGCGACGAGGACAGCTGCCGGACCGGGCATCCGAACCTCCTCGGGACGTCGTCGTTCCAGCATCACCCGCGACGGACGCGCGCCGCGATGTGAGTCAGGGCACAGCGCGTCCGGAGTGGAGGTCCACGTATGGCCACACCATTGCCCGCCACCACCGCACGCAAGCGCCGATCATGGACGCGACTTCCTCTCATGATCGATATTCGGGGGGCACGTGCGGCTGGTCGAACGGTCACTGCCGCACGCCATCGCCGATCATGAGGCGGGGCTGCGTGGCCGGACGTTGATCATGGGCGACGCAGTTCCGGTGTCGAACGCGTGGCCGCGCCGCGACGGCCAGAAGCGTTCGAGGTCGACCGGGCGCACGACGGGCACCGCGCGGCCGCCGCTCCTGGTCCACACGGCCGTCATCGTGCGCGGAGGGGATCAACGGGACAACCCGGCGACCGTATCGCGGGACGACCGCCCTGACTGTCCGAACGCCCGAAGACCGGCTGGTCCCCGCTCGAGGAGTCAGGTTCGCGTGGCCCCGGCCAGCTGTTCGAGCTGCGCGACCCCGGTCGCGAAGTCGGCGGCGGTGACGCTGAGCCGGACGTGGTCCGCACCGGCCGCGTGATGGGCGCGGACCTCGCGAGCGACGTCCTCGGGGGTCCCGAAGGCCACGACTGCCTCCACGACCTCGTCCGCGACCTCCCGGACGGCGCGCTCGGGCAGGCCCAGCCGGACGAGGTTGGCCGCGTACGGCGAGTCCCCGCCGGCCAGCACCCCGGTGAGGAACCGGCGGGCCTCGGCCCGGGCGGCGTCCCGGTCCTCGTCCAGGACGACGGGCAGCCCGACGACCAGGATCTTCTCGGGGCCCAGCACCGCCCGGGCCTCCGCGGTGAACGCCGGTGGCTGGACCGTCGGGATCGCCCCGTCGGCGGCCTCGCGGGCCACGTCGAGCATCCGGGCGCCGTTGGCGGCCAGGATCGCGGCGTAGGGCGCGTCGAGCGCGGGCGTGATCGGCGGGACCTCCCGCAGCCGCTCCAGGTAGTGGCGGGCGGACGCCGCGGGCCGTCGGTACTCCCGCCCCACCGTCTCCGCCTGGAACGGGTAGCCGATGCCGAACCCCGCCACGAACCGCCCCGGGAACGCCTGCGCGAGATAGGTCGCCGCCCCGTGCGCCGTCTCCGGCGGCCGCGCCCACATGTTCAGGACGCCCGCCGCGAAGGTCATCCGCTCCGTGGCGGCGAGCAGGATCGCCAGCTGGGTGAACGCGTCCTTGCCGCCCACCCCCTCGTTGGTCCAGACCGTGGTGTGTCCGGCCTGCTCCCAGCGCGTCACGGCAGCCCGCTGCTCGGCCACCGTCGGCTGCGGGGCGAACGGGACGTTGGGCAGCATCACCCCGACCGGTCCGAGCGCTCTCCGCGCGGCCTCGACCGTCGCGCTGTCGGCCATGGATCCTCCTCGGGAGGGAAACGGCGGGGCCCGCCATTTCGGTCCGGCCACGATATGGCGGGCCCCGCCACTTCACAAGGCCGGGGAGAAGGTGCTCAGGAGTCGGCGCGCACGCCGCAACCGCGCGCGGATCCTCGCCGTCGCCGGCCCGGGCCCGCCCGCGCCGCCGTGACCGGCCGACGGTCAGGTGTCGACCAGGACGGTCCTCAGTGCCTCGGTCGCGATGTCGAGCAGGCGGGGGTCGGCGGCCTCGCGGGTCCGCAGGTGCAGTCGCTCCGGTGGTACGGCCGGGAGGTCGTCGCGGCGCTCCAGGCCTTCGGGGGCGTCGCCCGTGCCCGCCAGGAGGACGACGCCGAGGCCTGCCCGGGCGGCGTTGAGCACCCCGGCGAGATAGGCTGCCTCTCCGACGACGTTCGTCTTGAAGCCGTTGTGCGCCAGGGTTTCCAGCGCGCGTCGGCGGATCGTGCACGGACTGTCGATCACGACGAGCGGGATGGCCGCGCTCTTCGGTGGCCGCCGCCAGCCCGGTGCCGCGTACCAGGTCAGGGGGAGGGCTCCCACGGACACGCTGTCGGACCCGCGGATGTCACCGATGTACATCGCGAGGTCGAGCGTGCCGCGCTCGATGGCGTCGTTGAGCCGGCTGCTCCGGTCGAGCCGGAACCGGACGGCCGAGTCCGGGAACACCGAGCTGAGGGCGCCGGTGACCAGACCGAGCAGCTCGTCCGCCGCGTGCTCGGTGGTACCGAGGACGATCGACTCCCGCTCGTCGCCGACGCCGATGTGCCGCAGGGCTTCGTCGTGGACGGCCAGGATGCGCCGCGCCTCACCCACCAGGGCCTCGCCCTCGGGCGTGAAGCGGCTGTTGCGGCCCACCCGCTCGACGAGGGGGCGGCCGATCGTCTTCTCCAGCCGCCGGACGTGCTGGCTCACCGCGGACTGCGAGACGACGAGTTGCTCGGCGGCGCGATGGAAGCCACCACAGTCCGCGACCGCGACGAAGCTGCGCAGCGCGACGATGTCGAGGACGGCGGTGGGGCCAGGCATGGGAAGGACGCTCACACCGGTCGATCGCGCTCCCTGATCGATTGTGATGCGGATTCTTCGTTGGACACGGCGGTGGCCCCGCGGCTCACAGTCCTCCCATGCCCCGCACGACACCGACGCAGCACGCCGGACGCCGTCCGCGTTAGGTGGTGTCCCCGGCGGTGTGCCCCGGCCGCCGTGGGGGTCTGCCGCCGCGGGCCGGGCGCGGCCGCGGATCCGGGTGACCTTCCGACCGATCCTGGGGCCACCGAGGAGCAGGCCTGGGCGAAGGCGCACGACTACGCGGAGCGGATCGGCCGGACCTTCCGGGCGGGCAGCTACTTCCAGCGCGCCTTCGGCCGCGGCGCCGCCCCGGAGAACGTCGGCTCGCGGCGCGCGTTGGAGTTCGCGGAGCGCCGCGAGGTCGACGTGCGACCACCGTCCGGCAGGAGCGTCAGCGTAGAGCGAAGAGCAGATCGGTCCGGTCGTGTTCGAAGTGCAGGGAGCGGAACGCCTCCAGGAGGGCTTCGTCGTCGGCGTCCACCAGAGCTTCGACCATGGTGGCGCCCCGGTCCTTGAGCCAGGCCACGGCAGCCACGACGACTTCTCCGGCCGAGGCCTTCCGCTCGCTCGCGACACCGCGGATCTCTGCGACCCCGTCCCTGCCTGCCGGCCGTACCCGGGCGAGTCCCGAGTCCACGGCGAGCAGGACGGTCGAGGGGTCCTCCTCGCCGAGGTCGTCGAACGGCGGTGACGCAACGCCGTCGTCCGGGTGCAGCACCCGAGTTCCGGTGGGCGAGGCCCAGCTGGGTAGTTCCTCGCCGGCGGGCAGGACGAGGTGCGAGCGGGCCGAGGGGTTGCGCAGCCCGACACGGCGGGCGAGCCGCTCGGCCGCGGGGTGGCAGCCGTGGGCGACTGCCCACAGGGTGCGCAGCTCCGTGCCGACCCAGCCGGACGGGTTCGTGCCCAGGCGCTCGACGACCGCGGTGGCGACACCGATCGACCGGCGGTCGGGATCGACGACGAACCCGACGATGCCGACTCCCGGCCGGACCTCGCGCACGACCAGTACTGCCGCCGACACGTAGTCGTCGGGGTGGACGACGTCATGGCGGTGCAGGCAGGTGTCGACCTCGATCACTGTCGTCGGCCCGGGCTCCGCGCGGAGTGCGCTCCGCGGAGGACCGAAACCCATCTCCGTGTCGACGGCGGCGGCCCTGTCGAGCAGGCTGCGCGCTTCGGCCGAGACACCCGTCGCGGGGCGGAGCAGGACGAGGTCGGGTTCGGCGATGGTCGGTGGCATCAGTCCGTCGCCGGTTCGATCCTGACCAGGCGGTCGAGCTCACGTCGGAACAGGTGGTTCCCGAGCTCGTTGCGGCCCAGCAGCATCGTCCCGGCGTCCTGGCTGCGCATGGCCTTCTGCGAGCCCTCGAGGATCGGGAAGTCCTCGTCGTGGATGATCGAGATCATGATCTTCCAGTTCTTGGCCCAGAGCCTGTCCCACGCCTCCTGATCGAGGCCGGTGGCCTCCGTGGTGGGTGCCATGATCCGCATCTCCATGACCGAGCTCTCCGGGTCGGCGCCGTAGGGGCGGAAGGTGAGCAGCTCGACGTGCGTGGCGTGCTTGAGCAGCATGCTGTTCGGGGCCAGGAAGCAGCTCTCGATGGTGTGCTTCTCCATGTTCGCGCCCCCCGGGTCCGCGCCGATGAAGCGGTCGATGCTCTTGCGCGCGGCGAGGAACCAGAAGTGCCGGCCGAAGTCCTCCAGCGCGAGCTTGTTGGTGTGCAGGACCTTGCCCGCGGTGTTCGGGTGCGCGTACTTGACGTGGTAGTTGTCCAGGAAGCCGTCCTGCATGATCTTCCAGTTGGTGGGCCGGTCGAAGGAGTGCGGCGTGACGCTGACCAGGTCCTCGATCTTGTAGCCCGCGAGGACGGCGTCCATCTCGGGGCCGAGCCAGCTCTCGACGTCGATCGTCCGTCCGGCGTTGTCGATCACCCAGAGGAAGCCGTGACGCTCCTCGACCGGCAGCTCCACCAGCCCGAACCCGGAGCGGTCGAAGTCGCCGAAGGTGTCGTCGAGGGTGACGGTCCGGAGTTCGCCGCTGGGGTCGTAGGACCAGCGGTGATAGGGGCAGGAGAAGAGCCGGCAGCGGCCGGACTCCTCCTCGACGAGCTGGGCGCCGCGGTGGCGGCAGGCGTTGACGAAGGCCTTCACGCCGCCGTCGCGCTGGCGGATGACGATGGCGTTGTTGCGCGGGAGCGTGCGGGTGAGGAACTCGTTCGGCTTCGCGATCTCCGAGCCGTGCCCGACGATGAACGGCACCTCGCCGAACACGCGGTCGCGCTCGAGTGCGGCGAGCTCCCGGTCGCGGTAGTCGATCGCCTCCGACCGGGCGATCTCGCCGTACTCGTCCGTCGTCTCCTTCTCGACGTGGCGGAGCATCGTGCGGAACGCGCGCTCGTGCATCTCGCTGTCGAGCGTCATGGTGATGTCCTCCTCGGGCTCAGGCGGGCTGCGGCTTGCGGCCGTGCCGCCGGTGGTGGGCCGGGATGTCGGCGTTCTGCCGCCGCACCTTCGACTTGTCGATCTTCATGCTGGGCGTTCGCGGGAACGGCTCGGTGACGAGCACGACGTAGCGCGGGACCTTGTAGGAGGCCAGCCGCTCCCGGCAGTGGGCCAGCACGTCCTCCTCGGTGATCGGTGTCGCCGTGCGGATCACGAGCGCGGGGGTCTCGCCGAACTCGTCGTCGGGCACCCCGATGACCGCGACCTCGACGACCCCCGGCAGGGTCAGGGCGGCGCGCTCGACCTCGGCGGCGTAGACGTTCATGCCGCCGGTGATGATCACGTCCTTGGTGCGGCCGACGACCCGTAGCGCACCGTGCTCGTCGATCACCCCGACGTCCCCGGTCCGCAGCCAGCCGTCGCCCATGGTCTCCGCGGTGAGCGCGTCGTCGTTCCAGTAGCCCGCCGCGACGCCGGGGCCGGAGATCCGGATCTCGCCCGGCTCGCCGGGCGGCAGGGGGGTGCCGTCCGCGTCGGCCACGACCACGCGGGTCAGGATTCCGCCCTGGCCCACCGACTCAGGGCTGCGGAGGGACAGGTCGACGGTGGGCCAGGTGACGTTGGAGGAGGACTCCGTGAGCCCGTAGGCCTGTCGGAGCCCCACCCCCTTGGCCGACCAGGCGTCGATGAGCTCGGTGGTGACGGGGTTACCACCGGTGAAGGCGACGGTGAGGGAGGACAGGTCGGCGTCGGCGAAGGCGGGCAGCCCCGCCATCTGCTCGTAGAAGATGGTCGTCGCCGCGAAGGTCGTGATCTTCTCGTCACGGATGAGGGCGAGGGCGGTCCGCGGGTCCCAGCGGGGAAGGAGCACGACGCTGCCGCCGAGGACCAGCGGACCGAGGAAGCCGTTGAGCAGACCGGCGGCGAACGACATAGCGCTGACGTTGAGGGCCCGACCGCGCAGCAGCTCCGGCGCCTGCAGTACCCACTCGAAGAACGCGCCGAGGAGGGACTCGTGGGTGTGGACGACGCCCTTCGGCAGGCCCGTGGAGCCGGAGGTGGGGATCACGACGACGGGGCGCGCCGGGTCCCGTGGCAGATCCGGCAGGGGAGCGGTGCCGCCGTAGGTGTCGAAGGTTTCGAGGGCCACGACCCGTGGCCCGTTCACGACGCCCTCCACGGCGGAGTTCCGCTCGGCGGCGATGACGAGCGACGGACCGAGTCGCTCGAACACGTCCGCCAGCTCGTAGGCGCTGAGTCGCTCGTTGAGCGGGCACAGCACGGCGCCGGCGCGAAGGACCCCGAGGGCGGCGACGGCCCAGTCGGCCGAGAGGGGACCGAGCACGCCGACCCTGTCGCCCGGCCGGATCCCCGACTCGATCAGCCGCCCGGCGGCACGGTTCTGGGCCTCCACGAGGGACCGCCAGGTGAAGAAGCGCACCGGGTCCTGGAGGGCCGGAGCCTCGGGCTGGCGGAGCGACCAGGCGGACAGCGCATCGAGAACGGTGGTGGTGCGCATCGTCGGGCTTCCTCCGTCGGTGGTAGGTGGGGTGGTGTGGGTGAGTCGTAGGCTCAGGCGACCGGAAGGGGAGGGACGTGGGGCGAAGGCCGAGCATCACGCGGGACGCCGCGGCGCGGGCCGCGTTGTCCATCGTGGACACGGACGGCACGGCCGGCCTCAGCCTCGGCCGGGTGGCGGCGGCCCTGAACGTGCGGGCGCCGTCGCTGTACAACCATTTCCGGGACAAGGCCGAGATCCTGGCGGAGGTGGCGCGGATCGTCGTGCTGGACAGCGGGCGCGTGCCGGACCCCGAGCCGGGGCGGTGGCGCGAGTGGCTCGTGGCCGAGACCACCCTGTTCCGGCGGTCGCTGCTGCGCCATCCGCGCGCCGTCACCCTGGTGGTCGAGTACCTCCCGCAACAGCTGCTCGTGCGGCTGTACCAGCAGTACTCGCGGCTCCTCGCCGCGAACGGGGTGCCGGAGCGGATGCATCTCTTCCTCCTCGAAGCGGCGCATCGGATGACCCTCGGATCGGCGATCAGCACGGCGACCGGCCGGACGGCGCTCGAGGATCTGGAGCTGGACGACGAGGGGCGCGCCCGGACGGCGTCGGAGGCCGAGGACGAGCGGCGCTTCGTCGAGATGGTGCAGGCGTTCCTTCGTGGTGTGGACCTGCCCTCCTGACGGCAGGCGGTCGCGTCTGTGCGGTCGGGGCAGCGCGCGGCGGCGGTGTGCTGCGGTCGATAAGCTAACAGCTTTAGTAAACCCTGGTCAAACGGCGAGCTTCAGCAGCATTCACTCGTACGTGGACGTTGCGACGAGTGACCGTGCTCGCTAACGTCCCGGCCTGCGGCGGCAACGAGACCTTGCGATCGGCCCGGTCATGAGCGGGCGTCGGATCCCAGGAGGATCTCGGTACGTCCCGTCGCGCTCCCGATCCGATGGACTGCCGCCCCTCGTTGCCGCACGTCGCCGCCCGTGGGCGGTGCCGGACACCGCGAGCTCGAGGAGGAACAGGACATGGGACGTCTCGACGGCAAGGTCGTCTTCATCACCGGCGCGGCGCGTGGGCAGGGCCGTTCGCATGCGGTTCGGATGGCCGAGGAGGGAGCGTCGATCATCGCCGTCGACATCTGCGAGCAGATTCCGACGGTGTTCTATCCGTTGGCCACCAAGGCGGATCTCGACGAGACCGTGGCGCAGGTCGAGGCGGTCGACGGCCGGATCGTCGCGCAGGTGGCGGACGTGCGGAACCGCGATGCGCTCCAGGCGGCGTACGACGCCGGCATCGAGGAGTTCGGGCACGTCGACACGGTGCTGCCGAACGCCGGGATCATGCCCGTGATCAACGAGGGCGCCCGGCAGCAAGCCTGGTTCGACGGCATCGACACGCTGCTCACCGGTGTCTGGCAGACCATCGAGGTCGCGCTGCCGGGGATGATCGAGCGCGGGCGGGGTGGGTCGATCCTGATCACGAGCTCGGCGGCGGGGCTGTCGAGCATCGGGTTGAACGCGCTGCCGGGCCAGGCGGCGTACTCCGCGGCGAAGCACGGTGTGGTCGGGCTGATGCGGTTGTACGCCTCGCAGCTGGCCACGCACCTGATCCGGGTGAACACGGTGCACCCGACCGGGGTGAACACGCCGATGGTGGTCAACGAGGCGTACGGCGCGTTCGTGCAGGAGTTCCCGGAGATCGCGGGCAGCCCCCACTTCCAGAACCCGATGCCGGTGCCGCTGGTCGAGCCGATCGACATCAGCAACGCGATGGTCTACCTGGCCTCCGACGAGGCCCGGTACGTGACGGGGGTGACCTTCCCTGTCGACGCGGGTTACCTCAACCGCTGAGCCGGTCGGGGCACGAGCGTGCTCAGTCCGCGGCCGGCCCGTCGCGTCCCGGCACCGGGCTCAGGGCGGCGTAGCGGGACCGGTGGTGGTCGGCGGGGCCGAGCTCGTACTCGAGGGCGGTGAGCCGCTTGAAGTAGTGGCCGATCGCGAGCTCCTGGGTCATGCCCATGCCGCCATGGAGCTGGACGGCGTTCTGGCCGACGAAGCGGGCGGCGCGGCTGATCGTGACCTTGGCGGCGGAGGTGGCGCGAGCCCGCTCGGCCGGCTCCGCGTCCAGTCGCAGGGTGGCGAGGTACATGGCTGCCACCGACTGCTCGACCTCCAGGTGCATGTCGACCATGCGGTGCTGCAGCGCCTGGAACGAGCCGATGGCCTGGCCGAACTGCCGACGCTCCTTGCTGTAGGCGACGGTGTCGGCGAGCACCGTGCGCAGGCAGCCCACCGCCTCGGCGGCGAGTGCGGCGAGCGCCTCGTCGAGCGCGGGTGCGAGCACCGTCCAGCCGCGGCCCTCCTCGCCGACGAGCACGTCGGCAGGGACCCGCGCGTCGTCGAGCAGGAGATCGGCCGCGTGCCGGTCGTCGATCGTGCGGAAGCGGTGCACCTGCATTCCCGGAAGATCGACGGGGAGCAGGAACAGCGAGATCCCGTCGAGGTCTCGCTGCCCACCCGAGGTGCGGGCGGTGAGCAGCAGGTGGGTCGCCTGCGGTACGCCGGGCACGACGGCCTTGGCGCCGGTCAGCACCCAGTCCCCGCCGTCCCGTCGCGCCGTGGTCGCCACGGAATGCGCCGTGTGCCCTGACGTCGGTTCGAGCAGGGCGGGGGCGATGCGCACGGAGCCCGCGACGATGCCCTTCAGCAGGTCGCCGGTGCCGTGGAGTCGCCGCAGCACACCCCCGCCGAGCACCACGGTGTCGAGATAGGGCTCGACGACCAGGGCGCGACCGAGCTGTTCGGCGATCACCATCGTCTCCACCGGCCCGCCGCCGGAGCCGCCGACGTCCTCGGGCAGCGTGGCGCCGAGGATCCCGAGGTCCTCGGCGAACGCCCGCCACACCTCGGGCTGCCAGCCGGCCTCCGAGGTCGCGGCCTCCCGGCTACGGGCGAGGTCGTAGCGGTCGGCGAGCCAGTCGGCGAGCGAGTTGCGCAGGAGCTGCTGCTCCGCGGTCAGCGAGAAGTCCATCAGAGTCCCAGTGCCGCCTTCGCGAGGATGTTGCGTTGGATCTCGTTGCTGCCGGCGTAGATCGTCCCGGCCCGGTCGTTGAAGTAGCGCAGCGGCGCCACGGCCTGCCACTCCTTCCCGCTGACGTAGCCGTCGACCGGTGGGGCGAACCCGGCGAGCGGGCCACCCGGCCGCGTCGCGTGCGGCTGGTAGGCGCGTCCGCGCGGCCCCGCTGCCTCCAGCAGCAGCTCGGTCAGCGTCTGGCTCAGCTCGGTACCGAGGATCTTGAGCATCGAGGACGCGGTCCCGGGGTTCTTACCGCCCGCCGCCGCGGACAGCACGCGGAACTCCAGCACCTCGAGCACGTCGATGCGGATCCGGGCGTCGGCGAGCTTGGCGGCGAACGCCGCCGACTCGAGCAGGGGACGCCCGTCCGGCCCGGGCTGCCCGGCCGCGGCCCGAGCCACCTGGTCGGCCATGACCTGCAGCTTCGGGGCGGCGGCACTGCCGCCGCGCTCGAACTCCAGCAGGTACTTCGCGACGGTCCAGCCGTCGTCGATCTCACCGAGGACGTTGGCCTTCGGCACCCGGACGTGGTCGAAGAACTCCTGGTTCTGGATCTGCTCGCCGGAGGTCATCACCAACGGGCGCACGTCGATGCCCGGCGAGCTCATGTCGATCAGCAGGAACGTGATGCCCTGCTGCTTCTTGGCCGCGCGCGAGGTGCGGACCAGGCAGAACATCCAGTTCGCCTCGGTGGCGTGGGTCGTCCAGATCTTGCTCCCGGTGCAGACCAGGTCGTCGCCGTCGGCCTCGGCCGTCATCGACAGCGCGGCGAGGTCCGAGCCGGCCTCGGGCTCGGAGTAGCCCTGGCAGAAGAACACCTCGCCGGTCAGGATCCGGGGCAGGAAGAACTCCTTCTGCTCCGGCGTGCCGAACTCGATCAGCACGTGCGCCACCATGCTGATCCCCATGGGGGACAGCGGAGGTGCGCCGGCCAGGATCGACTCCCGGCTGAAGAGGTAGTGCTGGGTCACCGTCCAGTCGCAGCCGCCGTACTCGACCGGCCACGCCGGCGCGGCCCAGCCACGCTCGTGCAGGATCGCCTGCCACCGCATGCTCGCCTCGTGGTCGGCGTACACGCTCGTCATCAGTCGTCCCGCCCGGCGCAGGTCCGGCGTGAGCTTCTCGTCGAGGAAGGCGCGGACCTCGTCGCGGAAGGCGAGGTCGGCCGTTGACCACTCGAGGTCCATCGTTGCTCCTCCGGCTGACGTCCGAGGCAACCTAACAGATGTAGGTACGTGACGCGTCTGTCGGAAGTGTGCTGCGCGCGGACCGGGGATGCGAGAAGGGTGACCCTGGACACCGCTCACCTAAAGCCTCTAGGCTCGCGGCACCGCGACGTCGAGTGCGCAGCCCCCGCCGCCGACGTCCGTCCGCACACCCGTCCGGCCCGACGAAGGGACACCGGTGACGTCGTACCCGCTGGTGCCCCCGGTCGAGCCGACGGCCATCCCCCGAGTCACCGCGGCCCCGAAGGGACGACCATGACCATCCGTGACGAGCTCCTGATCGACGGCGAGTGGCGCAAGCCCAGTTCGTCGACCCGCATCCCCGTCGTCTCGCCCTCGACCGAGGAGGTCGTCGGCGAGGCCCCCGACGCGAACGCCGCCGACGTCGACGCCGCAGTGAAGGCGGCCCGCCGCTCGTTCGACGAGGGTGTGTGGCGGTTGCGGTCGGTCGAGGAGCGCGCCGAGGTGCTCGAGCGGGCGCTGGGCCTGATCGAGCCGAAGCTCGACGAGATCGGCCGGCTGGTCACGTCGGAGATGGGGCTGCCGACCTCGATCGCCGGCATGCAGATCCCGGGTGCGCTCGCGGTGGGCAAGTACTTCCTCGACGTCGCACGCAACAGCCCGCTGTCCGAGGTCCGGCAGACCATGTACGGCCCCGCCGCGGTGGTGAAGGAGCCGGTGGGCGTCGTGGCGTCGATCGCGCCGTGGAACGGTCCGTTCAACATGGCCGTGTCGAAGATCTGGCCGGCCCTGGTCACCGGGTGCAGCGTGGTCTACAAGCCCGCGCCGGAGACCCCGCTCGACGGGTTCTTCATCGCCGAGGCCCTGCACGAGGCCGGCGTCCCGGCCGGTGTCTTCAACTACCTCACCGGTGACCGGGACGCGGGCCGCGCGCTGGTTGCGCACCCGGGCGTGGACAAGATCAGCTTCACCGGCTCGACGGCCGCGGGCCGCCAGATCGGGCAGGAGGCGGGCGGCAGCTTCAAGCGCCTGCAGCTGGAGCTGGGCGGCAAGTCCGCGGCGATCGTGCTCGACGACGCCGACCTGCAGACCACCATGGCCGGGCTCGCGATGGGCTCGTTCTTCAACACCGGCCAGGTCTGCGCGGCGTACAGCCGGGTGCTGGTGCCGGCCTCGCGCTACGACGAGGTCGTCGGCGCCCTCGTGGCGACCGCGGAGTCGTTCGTGGTCGGGGACCCGTTCGACCCGGCGACGACCATGGGCCCGCTGGTGTCGAAGCGCCAGCAGGAGCGGGTGCTCGGCTACATCGAGGCGGGCAGGGCCGAGGGCGCCACTGTGGCCACCGGCGGCGGCATCCCGGCGGGTCTCGACAAGGGTGCGTTCGTCCAGCCCACCGTGTTCACCGGCGTCGAGAACGGCATGACGATCGCCCAGGAGGAGATCTTCGGGCCGGTCGCCTCGGTGCTCCGCTACGAGACGGTCGACGAGGCGATCGCGATCGCCAACGACTCGGAGTACGGCCTGCACGGCGCCGTGTTCACGACCGACCCGCAGAAGGCGGCGGACGTCGCGCGCCGGGTGCGGACCGGCACGTTCAGCGTCAACTCCTTCGTCTACAACACCGAGGCGCCGTTCGGTGGGGTGAAGTGCTCCGGGGTCGGCCGCGACACCGGTCCGGAGGCGGTCCAGTCGTACTACGAGCTGAAGACCGTGAACCTCACCGAGGACGTCGCGCCCCTCTTCTCCTGAAGTCCACCGGGGCGGCGGCCACCGACCCGCCGCCCCGGGTGCCACCACACCTGGAGGCCCCGTGAGCGGCACCGTCGTCGACGCCCTGACCTGGTGGGTCCGCACCGTCCCCGACCATCCCGCGATCGACTTCGACGGCGACGTCGTGACCTACGCCGAGCTGGACGGGTGGTCGGACGGCCTGGCCGCACGGCTGCGCGACGACGGCGTGGCGGCGGGCGACCGGGTCGGCATCGTCGGGGCGAACAGCCTCGAGTGGTGCGTGGCCGCGGTCGCGGCGTGGAAGGTCGGGGCCGTGGTGTGCGGCTTCAACCAGCGCTTCCTCGCCGCCGAGCTGGGCGCGCTCGTGGCGCTCTGCGAGCCGACCGTCGTGTTCGCCGACGACTCGCACCTCCCGCTGCTCGAGGAGGTGGCCGCGGACGGGGCCGTCGTCGCCGCGCGCAGCCTCCAGGACGTCGTCACGCCGCTGCGGGGCGGGGTGCACCCGCCGGTGCCTGCGCACGACGAGCTGCCCGACGACCCGACCGCGATCGTGTTCACCAGTGGCACGACCGGCACGCCGAAGGGCGTGGTGTTCACCCACCGCACGATCGCCGGGATCATGCACGAGTGGTCGCTGGCCGAGCCGGTGGCACCCAACGACCTCCGCGTCCTGCTGGTGCTGCCGATGTTCACCGCCGCCGGCGTGGTCTGGGGCCTGTCCCGGGCGCTCGTCCAGGGCGGCACGATGTACCTGCAGCCGCGCTTCGACCCGGCCCGCGCCCTCGAGGTGCTGCAGGAGGCCCGGATCACCACCTTCACCGGGCCGCCGATCCTGTTCGAGCAGGTGGCGAGGGTCCCCGGCTTCGACGAGGTGCGGCTGGACCACCTCACCACCGCCTGGGTCGGCGGGGCCCGGGTGCCGGTTCCGCTGCTCGAGCGTTGGCGCCCGCGCGGGGTGGCGCTGCGACAGATGTACGGCCAGACCGAGATCGGCGGCGGGGCGACGGCGATGTCCGCCGAGGGCTCGACCCGCCACCCCGACAAGTGCGGGTGGGGCGGCACGTTCACCCGCATCCGGGTCGTCGACGCCGACGGTCGCGACTGCCCGCCGGGCGAGGTCGGCGAGATCCTCATGCGCGGCCCGGGCATGTTCCCCGGCTACTGGCGCAACGAGGAGGCCACCAAGAAGGCCCTGCGTGGCGGCTGGCTGCACACCGGCGACCTCGGCACCCTCGACGAGGAGAGGCTGCTCGCCTACGTCGACCGGATGGGCGAGATGATCAACTCCGGCGGGTTGAAGATCTCGCCGGCCGAGCTGGAGACGGTCCTGCAGCAGGCGCCCGGCGTCGCCGAGGTGGCCGTGATCCCGGTGCCGGACGAGAAGTTCGGCGAGACACCGGCCGCCGTCGTCCACACCGAGGGCGAGCTGGACCCGGACGCGCTGGTCGCCTTCTGCAACGACCGGATCGCCGACTACAAGGTGCCGCGGTACGTCATCGTCCACGACGGCCCGCTGCCGCGCATGGCGAGCGGGAAGATCGCCAAGCGCGAGCTGCGCGGGGTGTACGCCGACGCCCCGCAGCGCTACCCGAAGGTCCGATGAGGACGGTCCGGGTCGGTGACATCGCACTGGCTGTGCGGGACGAGGGCTCCGGTCCGCCGGTCGTGCTCGTGCACGGCTTCCCCGAGCTCGCATACTCCTGGCGGCACGTGCAGTCGACCCTGGCCGCCGCCGGCTTCCGGGTGCTCGCGCCGGACATGCGCGGCTACGGCGGATCGAGCTGCCCGGCGGAACCCGCGGCCTACGGGATCGAGGAACTGACCGGCGACCTCGTCGGGCTGCTCGACGCGCACGGCTACCGCCGGGCGGTGTTCGTCGGCCACGACTGGGGCGCGACCGTGGTGTGGCAGCTCGCCCTGCTGCACCCCGACCGGGTCGCCGGCCTCGGCGCGTTGAGCGTTCCGTTCACCCCGCGCGCCCGCCGGCTCCCGCTCGAGATCTGGCGCGAGCGCCTGGCGGACCGGTTCTTCTACATCCGGCACTTCCAGGACGAGGGCGTGGCCGACGCGGAGCTGGCCAAGGATCCGGAGCGCACGATGCGGCTCGTCCTCGGCGGGCTGACCGTCGACGCCCTGCTCGGCCCCGACGACGGCCGCGGCTACCTCGACCGTCTCGCCGAGCCGGACCGCCTGCCGCCGTGGTTGTTCGACGCCGACCTGCGCACCTACGCCGAGGCCTTCGCCCGCACGGGGTTCACCGGGCCCCTGAACTGGTACCGGGCGATCGACCGGAACTGGGCGGCCACCCCGCACCTCACCGGGGCCCGCGTCATCGCCCCGTGCCTCTTCCTCGCCGGCACGGACGACCCCGCCCTCGCGGTGATGCCGCACGCCGGTCAGGAGCGCCACCTCGACGACCTCCGTGGCACGGTGCTGCTGCCGGGCGCCGGGCACTGGATCCAACAGGAGCGGCCCGCCGAGGTCACCGAGGCGATCCTGGGGTTCCTGCGCTCGCTCGATCCCTGGTGGACCTGAGGTCGCTCACGCCTACGCCTCCGCCGAGGACACGCGCAGGGCGACGGCGTCGGCGGGGACGGCGGGGTAGGCCTTGCGCAGCTCCGGCTTGGCGATCTTCCCGGAGAAGGTGCGGGGGAGCGGCCCGGCGGCGACCGCGAAGCGCGGCCGCTTGAACCCGGCGAGATCACCCCGGGCCTTCTCGGTGAGGCGGTCGAGCACGGGGGCCGGGTCGCCCGCGCAGTGCACGACGAGCATCGGGACCTCGCCCCACCGCTCGTCCGGCACCCCGATCACGGCCAGCTCGGTGACGCCCTCGACCCCGGCCAGAGCCCGCTCGATCTCCGCGGGGTACACGTTGATGCCACCCGAGATCAGCATGTCCTTGGTGCGGTCGACCACCTTGAGGTAGCCGCGCTCGTCCATGACGCCGAGGTCGCCGGACCTCAGCCAGCCACCCGGGAGCATCGTCGCCGCGGTGGCCTCGGGATTGCGCCAGTACTCGCGCATCACGTGCGCCCCGCGCACCAGGATCTCGCCGACCTCGCCGGGAGCGGCGGTGGCGGAGTGGTCGGCGGGATCGGCCGCGGCGATGCGGATCGCCGTCCCCATGATCGCCTTGCCCGCGTATCCCGGGTACGCCGCGGCGTCCTCCGCCCGCAACGCGCTGATCAACCCCGAGGCCTCGGTCATGCCGTAGACCTGCACGAGCGAGACGCCCCGCTCGCGGTAGGTCTCCAGCAGGTCCAACCGCACCGGCGCCCCGCCCACCGCGGCCGAGACCAGTGAGGAGAGATCGCGCCGGGCGAAGTCGGGCGACTGCGCCATCCGCTCCCACAGCACCGGCACGGTGGTGAGGGCCGAGATCCGGTGCCGCTCGATCATGTCGAGGTAGCGGTCCGGGTCGAAGTCCCGCTCCAGCACCATCGTGCCGCCCGCGTACACCGTGAACTGCATGAAGCAGGAGATGACGGCCCCGGTGTAGACCAGCGGGACGGCGACCAGGATCCGGTCCCGCCAGCTCAGCCCCTCGGAGACCACCTTGGCCTCGGCGGGCGCGAGGACGCTGCGGTGGGTCAGCACCGCGCCCTTCTGCACGCCCGTGGTGCCGGAGGTGTAGCAGAGGAACGCGGCGTCGTCGTCGGCGATCTCGACGGCCGGCGGCGTGGTCCCGACCGACAGCAGCTCGGCGTACCCGGGCAGGTCGGTGCCGCCGAGGCACACGACGTCGAGGGGCTGTGCGGCGGCCGCGACCTCCAGGGCCGGGGCCAGCGCCTCCTCGGTGACCACGACCCGGCAGTCGGCGTCGAGCACGAGCGGGGCGAGCTCGCCGGCCGTGAGCCGCACGTTGAGCGGCACGCTGACCGCGCCGAGCTTGAGCGTCCCGAGGATGACGTGCACCAGCTCGGGGCGGTTGCCCAGCAGCGCGCCCACGCGGTCCCCCGGGCGAACCCCGCGCGCGGCGAGGCCCGCGGCGACGGCGTCCGTGACGGCGTCGAGCTCCGCCCAGTTCTGCCGCACGTCGCCGCAGATCAGGGCCTCGTGCTCGGGGCGCCAGTGACCCCAGAAACGCACCAGCTCGGCGAGGTTCACGGCGCACCACTCCTGTCGGCGTCGACGGTGGTCCGGACGTGCCGTTCGGGAGTGGCACGGGCCGGGCGGTCTCACCCGAGCGGGTGGCCGCACCGACCCTGACACATGAGACAGTACGCGTCAATCGTCTCGTGAACGATCAGGTGGTGTGGACGATCAGCACGTCCACCCCGGCGGAGCGTGCGGCCTCCCCGGGAACGGAGCCGAGCAGGCGCCCGACCAGGGAGCCGAGCCCGCGGTTGCCGACGACGAGCAGGTCGGCGGCGTTGTCGCGGACGGCGCGGGTCAGGACCTCGACGGGGTCGCCGTCGGCGGCCGACGTGCGGACGCGGTCGGCCGCGAGCTCGCGGGCGGCGTGGTCGCGGGCGGTGCGGAGGGTCTCCTCGGCCGGCGTCCAGCCGTGGACGAGGTGGGACTCCTCCTTGAGGGCGTCGTCGGCGGGGCCGGTGTCCTTCTCGGTGGGGTGGTACGCCGAGACGATCACGAGGCCGGCGCCGTGCGCGTGCGCGACGGCCGCGGCCCGGGTGACCGCGGCGTAGGAGGTGTCGGAGCCGTCGGTACCGACGACGACGGTGGAGTAGGCGGGCATCGGTGCCTCCTGGTGGGTCGGGCCGGTCTCAGCGGACCCGCGGCAGCTCGGTGGTCGGGTCGTCGCCTGGGCCGACGCGCGGGATCGCGCGGGTCGGGTCCTCCGGGCGGCCGTAGGGGGCGGCCCCGTTGACCTGGGCGCGCGCCTGCGGGGCGGCGGACTGGGCGAAGGACCGGCGGATGGCCTCCTGTGCCGCGGGGGGGAGGGTGTGGAGCATGTCGAGCACGCGCTTCTGCCGGCGGGCAACGGCCTTGCGTTCGGGCAGCCCGGCGGTCGCGGTGAGCTGGGGCTTGATCGGGGGGAGGCCGTCGAGCTCGCCGACCTCGGCCATCTCCCGGGCGGCCTGGGCGGTGTCCTTCTCCTCGGACATGCCGATCGGGCCCTGGCGGCGGCCGTTGAGGAACTGGGCGACGACGGGGTCGTCGCTGGTGAGCAGGACCTCGCGGGGGCCGAACATGGCGAGGTGCTTGCGGTAGAGCATGCCGATGTTGTCCGGCACGGTCTGGGCGGTGTTGATGTCGTGGGTGACGATGAGGAACGTGGAGTCGGTCTGGGCGTTCAGGTCGATGATCAGCTGGTTCAGGTAGGCCGTGCGGACGGGGTCGAGGCCGGAGTCGGGCTCGTCGAACAAGATGATCTCGGGATCGAGCACGAGGGCGCGGGCCAGCCCGGCGCGTTTGCGCATGCCGCCGGAGATCTCGCCGGGCAGCTTCATCTCGTCGCCCTTGAGGCCGACCATGTCCATCTTCTCCATGACGATGTCGCGGATCTGCGACTCGCTCCTCCTGGTGTGCTCGCGCAGCGGGAAGGCGATGTTGTCGTAGAGGTTCATGGAGCCGAACAACGCGCCGTCCTGGAACAGCACGCCGAAGAGCTTGCGCAGTTCGTACAGCTTGGACTCGTTGCAGCGCACCAGGTCGGTGTCGTGGATGACGATGGAGCCCTTCTCCGGCTTGAGCAGCCCGATCAGGGACTTCAGGAACACCGACTTGCCGGTGCCCGAGGGACCGAGCAGGACCGACACCTCGCCCGGGGGCAGGGTGAGGGTGACGTCGGACCAGATGTTGGCGCGGCCGAAGGACTTGGACAGTCCCTCGACGGTCACCTCGACACCGGGCATGGGAGCACCTCCGTGGGCTCGTCGCGCGGGTCCGGCGCCCTACCTAATGGCCCTAGGGAGATGCGGTACGCTGTGGTGCGCGTCACCGACGTCGCCTCGAGCCGCGGTTTGACGCTCTGACCTGCGGTTCCGGGTAGATTTGATACGTACAACGCAATCTGTCAGATGAAGCATCGTCGTGCGGGATCGTTTCACCTGGACGTGTGAGAGTTCGTCAGGAATCTGCTGTTCACGGGCCGGGTCTCCGCACCGCTGCTCCGATCTTGCGTTACGAACGACGTAACTTGTCGCGCTACCCGTCGTTGAGCCCCTCGACGGACGCCGGATCCCCGACCGCGCCCGTCGCGCAAGGCCCGTCCCCGCGCAGTCCCCGCAGTCTCAGTGCAGAGGCCCAGATGCAGCAGCTCCCCACCGCAAGCCGGCCGCGCCTCTCCCCGTCCCCCCGGACGGGGGCGTGATGGCGGCTCCCACTCTGACGCGCGTCGTCAAGCCCATCGGCGGCTTCTTCGCGTTCACGCTCGACACCTTCGTGGCGATGTTCAAGCCGCCCTTCCAGTGGCGCGAGTTCGTCCAGCAGACCTGGTTCGTCGCGTCCGTGTCGCTCGGCCCGGCGATCCTGCTGGGCATCCCCTTCGTCGCGCTGGTGACGTTCCAGTTCAACCTGATCCTGGTCGAGATCGGCGCCATCGACCTGTCGGGCTCGGGCTCGGGCTTCGCCACGGTCACCCAGATCGGCCCCGTCGCGACGACGTTCATCATCGCCGGCGCCTCGTCGACGGCCATCTGCGCCGACATCGGCGCCCGGAAGATCCGCGAGGAGCTCGACGCCATGGAGGTGCTGGGCATCGACACCGTCCAGCGCCTCGTCGTCCCGCGGGTGCTGGCCACGGCGGTGAACGCCTTCCTGCTCAACGGCGTGATGATCCTGATCGGGCTGTCCGGCGGGTTCGTGTTCGGCGTGTTCCTGCAGGGCGCCTCGCCGGGCCAGTACGTCGACTCGATGAAGCTGCTGGTCGGCTTCCCGGACCTGGTCCACGGCGAGATCCGCGCCGTGGTGTTCGGCGTGGTGGGCGCCCTGATCGGCTGCTACCGCGGCATGACGTGTGCGGCCGGGCCGCGCGGCGTGGGCAACGCGGTGAACGAGACGGTGGTCTACACGTTCCTGGCGCTGTTCCCGATCAACATCCTGCTCACCCAGATCCCCTACTCGCTCGGCATCGTCGGAGGCCACTGAGATGAGTGCACGGACGGTGGCCGAGGGGGCGAGGCGGGCGCTGAGGGCGCCGCTGAACCTGCTCGACGACCTCGGCCGGCAGGCCGAGTTCTACGGCAAGTCGATCGCCTGGACCCCGAAGGCGGTCAAGTCCTACAAGACCGAGCAGGTCCGGCTGATCGCCGAGGTCGGCATGTCCTCCGGCGCGCTCGCGGTGATCGGCGGCTCGTCGGTGATCACGCTGTTCATCACGCTGTTCGCCGGGGTGACGGGCGGGGTGCAGACCTTCGATGCCCTGCAGAACCTGCAGCTCGAAGCGCTGGGCGGGTTCGCCTCGGCGATCATCAACCCGCGGCTGCTCACCCCGATCGTCGCCGGCGCCGCCCTGGCGGCCACGGTCGGTTCCGGCTTCACCGCCCAGCTCGGCGCGATGCGGGTGTCGGAGGAGATCGACGCGCTGGAGGTCATCGGCGTCCGGTCGCTGCCCTATCTCGTCACGACGCGCCTGGTGGCGGGCATGATCACCATCATCCCGATCTTCGCGATGGCGATGTGCGGGGCCTGGATCGGCTGGAAGCTGACCCAGGTCAACTTCTTCGGGCTGTCCGAGGGCACGTACGACCACTACATGGACACGTTCATGCAGTGGCAGGACGTCCTGTACTCCTTCGCCCAGGCCGTCGGGATCGCCGTGGTGGTGATCCTGATCCACACCTACTACGGCTACACCGCCTCCGGCGGCCCCGCCGGCGTGGGCCGCGCGGTCGGCAAGGCCGTCCGCACGAGCCTGATCGCGGTGCTCGCCGTCGAGCTGGCGATCTCCATGGCGCTCTACGCCGACTCCGACGCCTTCCGGATCTCGGGGTAGGCGGCCGTGTCACAGTCGATCAAGCTCAAGGTCTACGCCCTGATCCTGCTGGGCGTCATCGGCGGGTTCGCCGCGCTGTGCGTCGCCGTCTACAACAAGGCCTTCACCTCGACCGTGCCCGTCTACGTGCGGGCCGACCGGACCGGCCTGCAGATGTACCCCGGCAACCGGGTGCAGCTGCTCGGCGTCGACGTCGGCGAGGTCGGCGACGTCGCCCTCGACGACGGCGGGAGGACGGTCGAGATCACGCTGAAGATGGACCCCGACAAGCTCGGCGCGATCCCGGCCAACGCCGGGGTCCAGCTGAACCAGCTCACGGCCTTCGGCGCCAAGACCGTGGGCATCACCGTGCCCGCGCAGCCCTCGACCGTCCGGCTCGCGGCGAACGACACGCTCATGACCGACCGCGTCACCGTCGAGGTCAACACCCTGTTCGACCACCTCGACTCGGTGCTGACCACGCTGCAGCCGGACAAGGTCAGCGCCTTCCTCGGCAACATGGCCCAGGCCCTGCAGGGCCGCGGCGCGCAGATCGGCGAGACCGCCGGCGAGCTCGAGGCCTACCTGCGCCGGTTCAACGAGAACCTCCCGGACCTGCAGCGCACGCTCGCCAGCGGGGCGGACCTGACGAACCTCTACGCGGACATCACCCCGGACCTGACGAACCTGCTCGACAACGCAGCCTTCACCAGCCGGACCATCGTGGACCAGCAGGCCCAGCTGGACAGCTTCTTCTACCAGGTCACCCGGCTCTCCGGGGTCGGCGCCGACTTCTTCCGGCAGAACGGCGACAACCTGGAGGAGGTCGTGCACACCGCGCTGCCGACCACCGACCTGCTGCGCGAGTACTCCCCGGAGTTCGCCTGCTTCCTCCAGGGCATGGACGAGGGCCGCAAGCGGCTCGAGAAGACCCAGGGCGACACCGTCCCCGGCCTGGTCGGCAACACGACCTTCGAACCGGGTGACCGCGCCTACGACAGCCCCCCGATCGTCGCGGCGACGGGCGGACCGAACTGCAACGGCCTGCCCTCCGTCGACGGCCTGAGCACGCCGCCGCAGCTGCTGCGCAACGTCGACGAGGGCGGTGAGCCCAACCCGGACCCGGGTGACAACACCCTGCGGATCGGCGACCCGCCGCTCGTGGCGCAGCTGTTCGGCCCGCTCGCCGCCCAGGGCGCGGCGCAGCAGGGAGGTGCGCGATGAGCAGCAGCAACGCGCAGGCCATCGCCGCGCCGCTCACGAAGAGCATCGTCTTCGTGGTCGTCACGCTGATGGTGCTCGGCCTGATCGGCTTCGAGCTGTCCGGCGGCGGCTGGTTCTCCGCCACCAAGGAGTACTCGGCGGTCTTCCGGGACACGTCCGGTCTCAGGGCCGGCGACTCGGTGCGGATCGCCGGCGTGAAGGTCGGCAAGGTCGCCGACGTCGAGGTGTACGACAACACCCAGGGCAAGGTGACCTTCGACGTCGAGGCCGACCGGACCCTGCCGCAGGGGGTCCTGGCCTCCGCCCGGTACCTCAACCTCACCGGCGACCGGTACCTGGCGCTGAGCGAGGGCCCGGGCAGCACCGCCCCGCTGGAGGAGGGCGCCACGCTCCCGGTCGCGCAGACCACGCCGGCGCTCGACCTGGACGTGCTGCTCGCGGGCTTCAACCCGCTGTTCGAAGGTCTCGCACCGGAGAAGATCAACTCGCTGACGCAGGACGTCATCTCGGTGTTCCAGGGCGAGGGCGGCACGATCGAGTCCCTGCTCGCGCGGGCGGCCTCCCTGACCAACACGCTCGCCGACCGCGACCAGGTGATCGGCCAGGTCGTCACCAACCTCAACACGGTGCTGGGCACGCTCGACCAGCACGCCCCCCAGATCGACCGGACCATCGACCAGCTCCAGGAGCTGATCAGCGGGCTCAACGACGACCGGGGCCGGATCGGCCGGTCGTTCGACGACATCGACCGGCTGGTCAGCGGCACCGACAAGCTGCTGGGCAAGCTCCGCGGCCCGCTGAAGGGGACCGTCGACCAGGTCGGTCGCGTCGCCACGCTGGTGAACGAGGGCCAGGAAGCCGTCGACACCAACCTGTCGCTGCTGCCCGGTGCCTACCTGCGGGTCAGCCGCCTCGGCTCCCGCGGCGCCACCTACAACCTGTTCATCTGCTCCCTGCGGCTCAAGCTCACCGGGCCGGACGGGCAGCCGATGTACACGCCGTGGGTCGGCCCGTCGGACAACGTCGACCGGTGCAAGCCGAACATCGAGCCGCTCGAGACCCCGGAGCAGCGCGAGGCGTTCGACCCGGTCGTCGAGGAGCGCCGGGAGAACCCGCCGGGCACCGGGCCGGGGGAGAACCCGAACCCGGTCGACGCCCCGGCCCCGCAGCCGCAGGCCCAGGAGGGAGAGCGATGAAGCTCCGGTTCCGGGAGAAGAACCCGGTCGTGATCGCGATCGCCGGCCTGGCCGGGCTGCTGGTCCTGCTGTTCGGCTCGTTCCAGCTGGCCGCGCTGCCGGTCTTCGCGGGTACGACCTACGAGGCCCGGTTCGCCGAGGGCGGCGGCCTCAAGGCGGGCGACCGCGTCAAGGTCGCCGGGACCGAGGTCGGCAAGGTGAAGTCGGTCGACCTCGAGGGCGCCGACGTCGTCGTCACCTTCACGGCCAAGGGGGTGACGCTCGGCGACGCCACCCGGGCGGCGATCAAGACCCAGACCCTGCTCGGCGAGCGGAACCTGGGCCTGGAGCCGGCCGGCGACGGGGAGATGGGCTCCGGGGACACGATCCCGCTGGAGCGCACCACCTCGCCCTACAGCGTCACCCAGGGCATCGAGGACCTCACCAGGCGCACCGGCGAGGTCGACATGGACCAGCTCGGGCAGGCCATGGACACCTTCTCCGACGCCTTCGCCGACACCCCGGACGAGATCGCGCCGGCCTTCGCGGGCATCACGCGGATCTCGCAGACCATCGCCTCGCGGGACCGGGCGCTGCGGGAGCTGTTCGACCACGCGGAGAAGGTCACCGAGGTGCTCAAGACCAACACGGGGCAGCTGTCGACCCTGCTGGTCGACGGCAACACCCTGCTGCAGGAGCTGGAGCAGCGCCGGGAGGCGATCCACAGCCTGCTCGTGAACACCAAGGCGGTCGCCGACCAGATCGTGGGCCTGACCGAGGAGCAGCGGAACCGGCTCGCGCCGGCCCTGGACCAGCTCAACTCCGCGATGGAGGTGCTCAAGCGCAACGAGGGCAACATCGTCTCCTCGGTCCAGCGCGTGTCGAGCTTCATCACCGGCCTCGGCGAGGGCCTGTCGACCGGCCCGTACTTCACCGGACACGGCGACCTCTCCGGCCTGGCCCCGACGCTGTTCCCGGTCAGCGACTACATCCCCAGCCTCACGGTGCCGACCAACCCGGTCGCCGGGTCGGTGCCGGAGCTGCCGGCGCCGTCGAACCTCATCGGACTGGGAGGCAACTGAGATGGGCTCCCGAACCGCAGCGCTGTCCAAGGCCACCGGCACGGTCACGAAGGTCCTCGCCCTCGTGGTCGTGGCCCTGGTGATCGGCGCGGTGACCGTCCTGCTGCTGAACGGCGGCACCAAGAGCGGGGTCGCGTACTTCGCCTCGGTGAAGAACGTCTACCCGAAGGACCGCGTCCGCATCCAGGGCGTCGACGTCGGCGAGATCACCGCCATCGAGCCGCAGGGCGACACGGTCAAGGTCAGCTTCTCGTACGACTCGAAGTACGACCTGCCGGCCGACGTGAAGGGCGCGATCATCTCGCCCACGCTCGTCGCGACCCGCTTCCTCCAGCTCGCCCCCGCCTACACCGGCGGCCCGGTCCTGTCCGACGGCGGCGTCATCCCCGAGGACCGGACGGCCTCGCCACTGGAGTTCGACGACCTGAAGAAGGAGCTCGGGAACATCTCGTCGGCCCTGGGGCCGGACGGGGTCGACAAGGACGGCGCGCTGAAGCGCTTCGCCGACACCGTCGCGGCGAACGCGGCCGGCGGGCAGGGCGCGAAGTTCAACGAGATGGTGCGCCAGGCCTCGGCCGCCGTGCAGACGCTGACCGACGGCCGCGAGGACCTCTTCGGCACCGTCCGCAACCTCCAGGCCTTCGTCACCGCGCTCTCGGCGCTCGACGACCAGATCGTGGAGTTCAACGGGCGACTGTCCACGGTGTCGTCGTTCCTGAACGACAACACGGACGAGCTGACGCAGGCCCTGCAGGGCATCGACGCGGCCGCCGAGGCGGTCGACGAGTTCGTGGACACCAACGGCGCCCCGCTGAACACCGCGGTCGACAAGCTCGGGCACTTCACCCGCACGCTGGCCAACTCCCGCGACGACCTCGCGACGATCCTCCACGTCGGACCGAGCACCCTGATGAACCTGTTCAACATCTACTCGCCGCGCAGCGGGTCGCTCTCCGGCGCGCTGGTCGTGGACAACCTGAACACGCCCGCGGACTTCGTCTGCTCCGCATACTCGGTCGCCTACCAGAGCGTCGACGAGGGCGTGAAGTCCTGCAAGAGCTACCTCGGCCCGCTGCTCAACGTGCTGCGCGTGCAGCAGCCGCCGGTGGGTGTCAACCCGCTCCTCGTCCCGGGCGGCGGCGCCAACCAGCCCGACCCCGGTCCGATCGACCCGGCCCCGCCGACCGCGGAGGGCCCGGCCCAGCTGCCGCCGCCGGTCGACGTCCCCGGCCTGGGTGGCCTGCTCGTCCCGAACGGGGGCAACTGATGCGCACCTTCCGCAGGACCGCCGTGGCCGCGGCGCTGCTCGCCTCGACGCTGCTGCTCTCCGGCTGCGACTACAAGGGGCTCAACGACTTCACCCTCCCCGGCGCGGAGGGCACCGAGGAGGGCTCCTACCGCGTCCAGATCGAGATGCGGGACGTCGCCGACCTGGTGCCGAACAACCCCGTCCGGCTCGGGGACGTGACCGTGGGCAACATCGAGAAGATCGAGCTCGACGGCTGGAAGGCGCTCGTGACCGTCACGCTGAACCCGGACGTGACGCTGCCGGCCAACGTCACCGCGAAGGTCGGCCAGGTCAGTCTGCTCGGCGCGAAGTTCGTCGAGCTGGACCAGCCCGCGGACCCGGCGCCGCAGCTCGTCGCCGCGGACACCCGGATCCCGCTCGCACAGAGCGGCAAGTACCCGGAGACCGAGCAGATCCTGGCCTCGGTGGCGGCCCTGCTCAACGGCGGTGGGCTGCAGCAACTGAAGACGATCACCACCGAGCTGGACAAGGCGCTCGACGGGCGCACCGACCAGTACCGCAGCCTGCTCGACCAGCTGAACACCTTCGCCGGCGGGCTGGACGACCAGAAGCAGGACATCGTCCGCGCCATCGACGGGCTCGATCGGCTCTCCGGTCGGCTCGCCGAGCAGAACTCGAAGATCGCAGGCGCGCTCGACTCCATCCCGCCGGCCCTCGAGGTCCTGAACACGGAGCGGGACAAGCTCACCGGGACGCTGTCCGCGCTGGGCGACTTCGGGGTGGCGGCCGACGACGTCATCCGGCGGACGTCGGACGACCTGGCCGCCAACGTGGCCAACCTCGAGCCCGCCCTGCGCGGCCTCGCCGACTCGGGACGCTCGCTGACCGACTCCCTGGGTCTGCTCGGGACGATCGTGTTCCCGCTCAAGGGCTTCTCCGAGACCTTCCGCGGCGACTACGTGAACTTCTGGCTCACCCTGGACCTCACGTTGTCCACGCTGGACCGCAACTTCCTCACCGGGACGCCCTTCGCCGGGAGCCTCGGGAACTTCGAGAAGGTGCTCGCCGGGACCGGCGGCGCCGCCCTGCAGAACGCGAACCCGCTGCTGGCGCCGGTCCAGCCCGGCCCGGACGGGCAGCCGCCCGCGGTGCCGGTCCCGGACGTCGCCGGCGACCTGCTGCCCGGCGGCGGAGGGGTCGCCGGGTCGCAGCCCGCGTCCCGGCCGACCGACCCGCCGTCGCCGCCCTCCGGGGAGCCGATCCCGCCGGACGAGCGACCCCCGGGCGACCCCGGACCGGGGCCGATCGGTGGTCTCGTCGGCGGCCTGACGGGAGGCAACTGACATGCTGATCTCGCGCTTCGTCAAGGTCCAGCTGCTGATCTTCACGGTGCTCACGCTGGTCGCCGCGCTGCTGATCGTGTTCGTGTACGTGCGGGTGCCCAGCCTGATCGGGTTCGGCCGCATCACCGCGACCGCCGAGCTCCCGGCGGCGGGCGGGTTGTACCCGAACGCCAACGTCACGTACCGGGGCGTGACGGTCGGGAAGGTCACGGCGGTCGATCTCGCCGACGGCCACGTCGTCGCCACGATGTCGATCGACGCGTCCCGCCTGCCCGCGGCCGACAGCCGCGCCGAGGTGCACAGCGTCTCGGCGATCGGCGAGCAGTACCTGGACCTCCTCCCGCCGCCCGGGAACGGCGGGCCGGAGCTCGCGGACGGCGACGTGATCCCGCTGTCCCGCACCTCGATCCCGCCGGCGACCGCCGACGTGCTGCAGTCCGCGGACGGGCTGCTCGCCTCGGTCCCGCCGGAACAGTTCCGGTCTACGCTCGACGAGTTCGCCGCGGCCTTCGACGGCATCGGTCCCGACCTCGGCCGGCTGATCGACAACACGCAGACGCTCGTGCGGACGGCACAGGGCAACTACGAGCCCACGCAGAAGTTGCTGCAGGACTTCCAGCCCTTCGCCGACCCGCAGTTGGTCTCCAGCGACGCGATCCGCGGCTGGAGCCGCGATCTCGCCGGGTTCTCCCAGGCCCTGCGCGACAACGACCCCGCGCTGCGGAACGTGCTCACCGAGGGCTCGACCGCGGCCGCCAAGGCGACCGACCTGCTCAAGGACCTGAGCCGGACGACACCTACCCTGCTCTCGACGACCGGCGTGCTGACCCGGCTCGCCGAGGCCTACCACGCTCCGATCGAGCAGGTCCTGGTCGTCTATCCGATGTGGGCGGTCGTCAACCAGATGATCGTGCCGAAGGACCAGCCCGGCGCCCTGCGGTTCAACCTCGAGACGAACGTGAACCCGCCGAGCTGCGTCGAGGGCTGGACCCCGCCGGACCAGCCCGGCGGCGCGCGGAACTCCTCCGCACTGGGGGACCTGCCGCTGCCGCAGAACAGCTACTGCAAGCTGCCCCAGTCCGACCCCACGCTGGCGCGCAGCGCGCGGAACCTGCCGTGCTTCGAACCCGGGTCACCCCCCGGCCGGCGCGCGGCGACCATCTTCCAGTGCCGAGGCAGCGGGTACAGCCCCGAGGCCGCCGGGCGGCTCACCGTCGAGCCGCAGACGGCCCTGAACGGACAGCCCGCCTTCGCCGAGCCACTCGCCGCCATCGGCGCGAACGGCACTCCGGCACCGACGCCCGAGGAGCTGACATGGCACTCACTTCTGCTCACCGGGGCGGGCGCATGACCCGCCGCGGCGCGAGCCCACCACCCGTCCCGACGTGGGAGGACGGCGTCGTCGACGACGACGTCGACCTGGCCGTCGGGACGCCGACCGACGCCGGTCCGCCGGCACGGGAGGACCGCGAGGAGGACGAGCAGGCGACCACCGTGCTGCCGGCCGCCGACGAGACAGAGCCGGTGGAGGAGTCGGCGGAGGTCGAGCCGGCGGGTCCGGAGCCGCTGCTCCGGGGCCGTGGGCTGGCCGGCCTGGTCGCCCTGCTGGTGGTGACCGTGTTGCTCCTCGCCGCGGCGATCACCGCCGGTGTGTTCTGGGCGAACGGCGCCGCCGAGCAGGCCGACCGCGAGAACGCCCTGTCCGCCGCCCGCCAGACCGCCGTGAACCTCACGACGATCGACTTCCACCACGCCGAGGAGGACGTCCGACGGGTGCTCGACGGCTCCACCGGCGACTTTGGCGGCCTGTTCACCCAGAACATCGACTCCTATGTCGGCGTGGTCAAGGACGGCGAGGTCGTGACGACGGGCGAGGTGGCCGAGGCGGGCGTCGAGAAGTACGACGGCAACACCGCGAGCGCAGTCGTCGCCGTGAGGACCACGGTCAAGAACAAGACCGTGCCGAACGGCGAGCAGCGCTTCTACCGATTGGTGGAGCAGATGGAGAAGCACGACGGCCGCTGGCTCGTCTCGCGGGTGGAGTTCGTGCCGTGAGCCGGCTGGGTGGAGCGCTGGCCGCCGCGGGCGGAGGCATCGGGACCGGAGCCCGGGCGGTCGGCGGCGGGGCGCGGTACGCCGTGCACCTGCCGGGCGCGGCCTGGACGGGCGCACGACGACGGCCCCGGCGGGCCTTCACCGTGCTCGGTGTGGCGGCGGTGGTGCTCGCGATCGTCGCCGGGCTGTTCGCCTTCTTCGCCATCCGGCAGCTGCAGGTGGAGAACGCGCGCACGGCGGCGACGGCGGCGGCGGAGCAGAAGGTCACCGACCTGCTGTCCTACGACTACCGGTCCATCGCGACCGACCAGGACGCCCGCACGGCCATGCTCACCGGGCAGTTCAAGGACGACTACGCGTCCCTGCTGAAGGACGTCGTGGCCCCGGCCGCCGCGCAGCAGCAGCTGACGACCCGCTCGAGCATCGTGTCGACCTCGGTCGTCGGCACGGACGGCACCGACCGGGTCACGCTGCTGGTGTTCCTGAACCAGACCACACAGTCGTCGGCCAAGCCGGACCCGACCCTCTCGGGCAGCCGCCTGCGCGTGACCATGCAGGAGGTCGACGGGAACTGGCTCGTCTCGGAGCTGACCCCGGTCTAGCCCGAGCCCGGGGACGGGAGGTCCCCGGCCCGTCTCCCCGGTCCGCGAGGCCGGGCGGCCCCGCACCCGGCCGCCCGGCCTCGCGTCGTCGGAGCTCGTGATAGTGAGACAGAAAACGTTGCGTGTCTCGAACGCGCGGCCGTACGGTCCGGGAGCCGGGCCGCACGGACACGGCGCGTGGAACGGAGAACGACCAGTGGAAGCGACCCTCGACCGGCCCGCCCTCTTCGTCGGCGGTGACTGGCGCACTCCCGTGGCCGACGAGAGCACCGAGGTCCTCGAGGCCGCCACGGGGAAGCCCCTCGGACGGGCGGCGCTGGCCGGGCCGTCCGACGTCGATGCCGCCGTCGCGGCGGCGCGGGACGCCCTGCGGGGTCCCTGGGGCCGCACGACCGGCGCCGAGCGGGCCGAGGTGATCCGCGGGTTCGGTGCGGCACTCAAGGCCCGGGGCCGGGACACGGCCCAGCTGGTCAGCCGCGAGAACGGCATGCCGCGGGCGCTGTCGGTGGGCGCCAACGGGTTCGCCCCGGCGATCATGTTCGACTACTACGCCGGGCTGGCGGCGGGCCTGGACGCCGAGGACGTGCGCCACGGGCCTCTGGCCCGCACCCGCGTCCGTCGCGGGCCCGTCGGGGTCGTCGCCGCGATCACCCCCTGGAACTACCCGCAGGCCCTCGCCGCGATGAAGATCGCGCCGGCGCTGGCCGCGGGCTGCACGGTCGTCCTCAAGCCGTCGCCGGAGACGGCCCTCGACGCCTACGCCTTCGCGGACGCGGCGCTGGATGCGGGTCTGCCGCCCGGCGTGCTGAACGTGGTCCCCGGCGGCCGCGAGGCCGGGGCGTACCTGGTGGAGCACCCGGGTGTGGGCAAGGTGGCGTTCACCGGCTCCACGGCGGCCGGGCGCGCGATCGGGGAGGTGTGCGGGCGGCTGCTGCGCCCGGTCACCCTCGAGCTCGGCGGGAAGTCGGCGGCGATCGTCGCCGAGGACGCCGACCTCGATGTCTTCCTCGCCGCCCTGCCCGAGGTGTCGCTGGCCAACAACGGCCAGACCTGCCACGCGAGCACCCGGATCCTGGCGCCGCGCTCCCGCTACACCGAGATCGTGGACGCGGTGACGGACACCGTGAAGGCACTGCGGGTCGGCGACCCCCTGGACAGGTCCACCCAGATCGGGCCGCTGGTCAGCGCGGCCCAGCGCGAGCGGGTGCTCGCCCATGTCGACGCCGGCCGTCGGAGCGGAGCGCGCCTGACGGCCGGCGGATCCATCCCCGCCGCCCTGCCCGAGGGCTGGTTCGTGGAGCCCACGGTGTTCGCCGACGTCGAGAACACCAGCCCGCTCGCGCGCGAGGAGATCTTCGGGCCCGTCCTCGTCGTGACGCCGTACACGGACGAGGACGAGGCCGTCGCCCTGGCCAACGACTCCGAGTACGGCCTCGGCGGCACCGTCTGGACCGCCGACCAGGAGCGCGGCGAGGCCCTGGCCGCGCGGATCGAGACCGGCACGGTCGGTGTCAACCACTACGCCCTGGACGTGCTCGGCCCGTTCGGCGGGGTCAAGGCCAGCGGGCTCGGGCGGGAGCTCGGACCCGAGGGCCTCACCCCGTACGTCGCGCTGCAGTCCGTCTACCTGCCTCCGGAGGCCCGATGACCAGCACGGACACGACGACCGAGCCCGCCGCGCTCTTCGCGCGCCGGGGACATGTCGGCGTCGTCACCCTGAACCGGCCGAAGGCCATGAACGCGGTGGACGCCGCGTTGTCCATCGCCGCCGGTGCCGCCCTGGAGCAGGCGCAGCAGGACCCCGAGGTGCGGGTCGTGGTGATCACCGGCGCCGGTCGCGGGTTCTGCGCGGGCGCGGACCTCAAAGAACTCGCCAAGGGCAACCGGATCGACGACCGCGAGCACCCGGAGTGGGGCTTCGGCGGCATCGTGCAGCACTGGATCGGCAAGCCCACGATCGCGGCCGTGAACGGCTACGCGATGGGTGGCGGCACGGAGATCATGCTGTCCTGCGACCTCGCCGTGATCGACGAGACGGCCTCGCTCGGGCTGCCGGAGGTCAAGCGCGGGCTGTTCGCCGCGGCCGGTGGTGTCATCCGGCTGCAGCGGCAGATCCCCCTGAAGATCGCGATCGAGACGATCCTGACCGGCGAGCCGATGTCCGCCGCACGCGCCTACGAGCTGGGTCTGGTCAACCGGGTCGCGCCGCAGGGCACCGCGCTCGACGTCGCGCTGGAGCTGGCGGAGGTCGTCGCGGCCAACGCCCCGTTGTCGGTGCAGCAGAGCAAGCGTGTGGTGCACGAGACGTGGTCCGCGGGCTCGGACTGGGGCCCGGAGACCTGGGCGATCAACCGGGACGCGGTGAAGATCGTCTTCGCCAGCCGGGATGCGAGGGAGGGCCCCACGGCCTTCGCGGAGAAGCGCGAGCCGGTCTGGGAGGGGCGCTGATGACGGGGGCGGCGATCGCCGGTCTCGGCCTGACCGAGATGGGGAAGGTGTACGGGCGGTCGTCGACCTCGCTCGCCGCCGAGGCGGTGCGGCTCGCCGTCGCGGACGCCGGGCTGGGCCTGGGCGACCTCGACGGGTTGCTCGTCAGCGCCGGGGTGAAGCAGGACGTCAACGTCAACCTCGCCGCCGTGCTCGGCCTGCACGAGCTCTCCGTGCTGAACCAGATCAACGCGTACGGGGCCACGGCGGGGGTCATGGTGGCGCAGGCCGCCCAGGCGATCGCCGCAGGTGCCGCGACCACCGTGGCCTGCGTGTTCGCCGACACCCCGCTGAAGCCCAGGCAGTCGGCGGGTGCGGCGTGGGGCTCCGGGGCCAAGCGTCCGGGCGCTGCGAGGAACCTGCGGGGCATGGCGGGTTGGTCCGTGAACTCCGGCGCCACCAACCCGAACATCCTCTACGCGCTGTGCGCCCGGCGGCACATGGAGCGGTACGGGACCACGTCCGAGCAGCTCGCCGAGATCGCGGTGGCCCAGCGGGCGTGGGCGGTGCACAACCCGCGTGCCCAGATGCGTGAGCCGCTGACGGTGGCCGACCACCAGGCGTCGCGCTGGATCGCCGACCCGTTGCACCTGCTGGACTGCTGTCTCGTCAGCAACGGTGCGGTCGCGGTGGTCGTGACGGCGGCGGACCGCGCGGCGTCGCTGGCGACGCCGCCGGTCCACGTGTGGGGGTACGGCCAGGCCCATGCCCCCCGCCGCATGCACGCCGGGTCGGACTGGGGGCTGGTCACCCCCGCGGGGAGGTCCGGGGGAGCGGCCATGCGCATGGCCGGGATCGGGGTCGACGACGTGGACGTCGCCGAGCTCTACGACTGCTACACCTACACCGTCCTGGTCACGCTGGAGGACTACGGCTTCTGCGCCAAGGGCGAGGGCGGGGCCTTCGTCTCCGACGGCCGCCTCGCGCCGGGCGGGAAGCTGGCGTGCAACACCGGCGGTGGGCAGCTGTCGTCGTACTACATGTGGGGCTTCACGCCGCTCTCGGAAGCGATCATCCAGGCGCGTGGCGACGGGGGAGCACGGCAGGCCCCGCGCAACGACGTCGTCCTGGTCAGCGGTAACGGCGGGATCCTGGAGCATCACTCGACGCTGGTGTTGAGTCCGCACGAGAGGAAGGCCTCGTGAGCGGAGACGGGGTGAGCGCGTTCCCCCTGGTCGAGCGGGACGAGGCGAGCGCGGCGTTCTACGACGCCGCCGCCCGCGGCGAGCTGCTGATGCAGCGCGGACCGTCCGGCACCGTCCTGTCGCCCGAGGCCCGCACCGACCCGGCGAGCGGATCGGCGGATCTCGAACCGGTCGTCGTGTCGGGGGAGGGCACCCTGGTCAGCTGGGTCGTGGTGCACCAGGCCCCGCTGCCGGCGCTCGCGGCGGCCGTGCCGTACGTCAGCGCCGTCGTGGAGCTGGCGGAGGGGCCGTGGCTGATGGTCCGGTTGGTGGTCGACGATCCGGCCGATCTGCGTGCCGGTGCGCAGGTCCGGGTGCGTTTCGTCCCGTCGGGCTCCGGGGAGGAGCCGGGCGAGGTCCTGCCCGTGTTCGAGCCGGTCTGAGCCGTGCCGACCGGTACGCTGACGGTCCGAACGGCGGGGGGATGAACGTGGGACGAGGACGGGGGCCCTTCGCGGGCGGCCCGGAGCAGGCACGGCGCCGGCTGGTCGCCGCGGCGGAGGAGTGCTTCCTCGCCTACGGGGTGCAGCGCACCACGATGGACGACATCGCCAAGCGCGCCGGGGTCTCGCGGCCCACCGTCTACCGGTACTTCGCCGACCGCGACGCATTGATCGTCGAGGTCGTGTCCCGGCGCTCGCGGGCCTTCAGCGGGCACGCGCGCGAGTTCATCGACAGTCGCACGAGCTTCGCCGACAAGCTGGTCGACGGGCTGGCGTTCCTCATCGACGGCGGCCGCAAGGACCCGATCCTGCGGGCCCTGCTCCGGCCGGAGAACCTCGGCGCGGCCAGCGGGATCCTCACCTCGAGCAACGTGGCGGAGAACCTCACCTACGAGATCTGGGAGCCGATCCTGTCGGCCGCCCAGGCCGCGGGGGAGATGCGCCCGGAGGTCGACCTCCACGAGCTCTGCGCGCTGATGGCCGACCTCGAGCTCATGATGGTCAGCCGCGAGGACCTGTTCGACCCGGACGGGCCCACGGCCCGCGACCTCATCGGGGACTTCCTGCTGCCGGCGCTCGCGCCCGCGGGCTGATCCCGCGGGCGCGAGCCCGCTCAGCTCGCCCGGACCGCGCCGCGGTCGTACTCCACGGCCTGGTGCAGCGCGGGCACCACGAACCGCTCCATGAGCCGCCGGTGGGAGGGGTCCTCCGCGCCGAGTCGCCCGATGCGGCCCACCAGGATCAGCTCGACGAAGGTCAGCCAGGCGCAGAAGCGCTCGACGTCGAGGTCCGCGCGGACCTCGCCGGCCTCCTGGGCCTCCCGCAGGATCGGGGCCCAGAGCTCGGCGGTGAGGTCCGTGGCCAGCTTCGGCGTGTCGCTGACCCGGTTGGCCACCTCGAGGAACTCGAGGCTGACGAGCTGCAGGACCATGGGGTCCCGTCGCCCGCTGTCCACCAGGAAGATCATCCCGTCGACGAGCTTCGCGTCGATCGTCGAGCGGGTGTCGATGAACCGGCGGGCCCGGTCCAGCAGGTCCCGGGCCCGGGCGAGCAGGACACCGGTGATCAGGTCGTCCCGCGTCGCGTAGTGCCGGTAGACGGTGGGGCGGGAGACGCCGGCCTCCCGCGCGACGTCGTCCATCGTCGCCTTCGTGATGCCGAGGCGGAGGTAGCACGACTCCGCGGCGAGCAGGATCGCCGTGGCCGGGTCCGTCACCCGGGCACGCGGCGCCCGCTTCCGCCCTCCCTCGGAGCCCTTCGCCATCGCCTTCCCCCTCCGTGCGCCCGTCGACGCTACCGGACGGGGCTCGTCGGACAGCTTTGTGACCGTCCCCATATCAGGCGATCGTCCAGGTGTCGCGGCCGTCGAGCAGGGCCTGCAGGTCCGCGTTCGGGTTGGCGTCCTTGGCCTGCTGCAGCTGGGCACGGGCGGCGTCGTCGTAGGTGGTGCGGTCGACGTTGCGGAAGATCCCGGTGACGGTGTGGTTCAGGTCCTGGTCCGACAGCCGGGACAGGGCGAACGCGAGCTCGAGGTTGCTCGCGTCGTGGACCATGATCTCCGACGGGTCGTCGGCGGCCTTGACGACCTCGAGCCGGAACCCGCGCTGGACCACGGCGTACTGGCCGAGCCCGTCGTCGCCCGCGGGTCCGAAGCGGATCGGCTCCCCGGGCCGGACCGGGACGAGCCGCTGGTCCTTGGTCTCCGGCTTGCGCAGCACGTCGAAGGAGCCGTCGTTGAAGATCGGGCAGTCCTGGAAGATCTCCACCAGCGCCGAGCCGCGGTGCGCGGCGGCGGCACCGAGGACCTCGGTGAGGCCCTTGCGGTCGGAGTCCAACGCCCGGCCCACGAAGCTGGCCTCGGCGCCCAACGCGAGGGAGATCGGGTTGAACGGGTGGTCGAGGGAGCCCATGGGGGTGGACTTGGTGACCTTCCCGACCTCGCTGGTCGGGGAGTACTGGCCCTTGGTGAGTCCGTAGATCCGGTTGTTGAACAGCAGGATCTTGAGGTTGACGTTGCGGCGCAGCGCGTGGATCAGGTGGTTGCCGCCGATGGACAGGGCGTCGCCGTCGCCGGTCACCACCCACACGGACAGGTCCGGCCGGGACACGGCCAGGCCGGTGGCAATCGTCGGGGCGCGGCCGTGGATGGAGTGCATCCCGTAGGTGTTCAGGTAGTACGGAAAACGGCTCGAGCAACCGATCCCGGACACGAACACGGTGTTCTCGCGGCGGATCCCCAGGGTGGGGAGGAACTGGCGCACGGCGGCCAGCACGGCGTAGTCGCCGCAGCCGGGGCACCAGCGGACCTCCTGGTCGGAGGTGTAGTCCTTCGCGGTCTGCTTGGCGTCGGTGTGCGGGACGAGGTCGAGGCCGCCGAGGGCGGGCATGCCCAGGTCCGTGCTCATGCGTGCGCCTCCTGACGCGCGGTGGTGTTCAGGAAGTCGGGGTCGAGGTACTCGAGGAACACGTTCTGGAGTTCCTCGGCCTTGAACGGCAGCCCGGAGACCTTGGTGTAGGACTTCGCGTCGATCAGGTAGCGGCCGCGCAGCAGCAGGGCGAGCTGGCCGAGGTTCATCTCCGGCACCAGCACGGTCCGGTAGCCGGACAGCACGTCGCCGAGGTTGGCGGGCAGCGGGTTGAGGTGGCGCAGGTGCGCGGTGGCCACGGCGTGCCCGAGCGCGCGGACGCGGCGGGCGCCGGCCTCGATCGGGCCGTAGGTGGAGCCCCAGCCGAGCACGAGCAGGTCGGCGTTGTCGTCCGGGTCGTGCACCTCGACGTCGGGCACGCCGATGCCGTCGATCTTGGCTTGGCGGAGTCGGACCATCCGGTCGTGGTTGTCCGGGTCGTAGCTGATCGAGCCGCGGCCGTCGGCCTTCTCCAGCCCGCCGACCCGGTGCTCGAGCCCCGGGGTGCCGGGGATGGCCCACGGCCGGGCCAGGGTCTCGGGGTCGCGCAGGTAGGGCCAGAACTCGTTCGACCCGTCCGGGGCGTTCGGCTCGGTCGCGAAGCCCGGGTCCACGCTCGGCAGCGACGCGGCGTCGGGCACCTTCCACGGCTCGGAGCCGTTGGCCAGCGCCCCGTCGGAGAGCACGATCACCGGGGTCCGGTAGCGCACGGCCAGGGCGGCGGCCTCGACCGCGGCGTGGAAGCAGTCCCCGGGCGAGCGCGGCGCGATGATCGGCAGCGGGGCCTCGCCGTTGCGCCCGTACATGGCCTGCAACAGGTCGGCCTGCTCGGTCTTGGTGGGCAGCCCCGTCGAGGGGCCGCCGCGCTGCACGTCGATCACCAGCAGCGGCAGCTCCAGCGCCACCGCGAGCCCGATGGTCTCGGATTTCAGCGAGATCCCCGGGCCGGACGTGGTGGTCACACCCAGCGCCCCGCCGAAGCTCGCCCCGAGCGCTGCGCCGACGCCGGCGATCTCGTCCTCGGCCTGGAACGTGGTCACGCCGAAGGCCTTGTGCTTGGACAGCTCGTGCAGGATGTCCGAGGCCGGGGTGATCGGGTAGCTGCCGAGGAACACCGGCAGCCCGGTGGTCCGGCCGGCCGCGACCAGGCCGTAGGCCAGCGCGGTGTTCCCGGTGATCTGCCGGTACGTCCCGGGATCCAGCTTCGCCGGGGCCACCTCGTAGGTCACCGCGAACGCCTCGGTGGTCTCGCCGTAGGCGTGCCCGGCGCGGAACGCGAGGATGTTGGCCTCGGCCAGGTCGGGGCGGCGGGCGAACTTCTCCCGCAGGAACCGCTCGGTGCCCTCGTGCGGACGGTGGTACATCCAGGACAACAGCCCGAGGGCGAACATGTTCTTCGCCCGCTCCGCGTCCTTCTTCGACAGCCCGGTCTCCTCCAGCGCACCCCGGGTCAGGGTGGCCATGGCGATCGGGTGCACCTGGAAATCGGCCAGGCTGTCGTCCTCGAGCGGGTTGGACTGGTAGCCGACCTTGGTCAGGTTGCGCTTGGTGAACTCGTCGGTGTTGACGATCAGCACCCCACCGGGCGGCAGGTCGGCGATGTTCGCCTTGAGCGCGGCCGGGTTCATCGCCACCAGCACGTCCGGCCGATCCCCGGGCGTGAGGATGTCGTAGTTCGCGAAGTGCAGCTGGAACGACGACACCCCCGGCAGCGTCCCGGCAGGGGCGCGGATCTCGGCCGGGAAGTTCGGCAGCGTGGACAGGTCGTTGCCGAAGGTCGCGGTCTCCGAGGTGAACCGGTCACCCGTGAGCTGCATCCCGTCGCCGGAGTCACCCGCGAACCGGATCACCACCCGGTCCTTCGTGCGGACCTGCGGGCCCGCCTGGTTCGTCGTCACGTTCGTCCTCCTCGGCGGCGACCGCCGGTGGGGTGATGAGGGGGCGGAGGCCGCGACGCGGTGTGACGCGCGTGGGGCCGATTGCCGCCGCGGACTTCAACCTAGTACTGTTAGAAACAGATTACGTCATCTGTATCAACGATGAGAGGATGGCCGTGGTCACTCTGTATCGCTCACTCGTCCGGCTGATCGGCCGGCCGACCCCGCCGGTCACCGGCCGAGTGTGGCCCGGCTGTGGGCACGGCCCGCAGCGCCGCCGCAGACGGACGGCCCGGCACGCGCTCCGCTGAGGTGCGCTCGCCCCATGACAGCACGGCGGCGGTGCCGCCGATACCGGAAGGGTTGGCATGACGCCCGAGTCGTCCCCGACGCTGCCCCTGCGCGCGCTGCGTGTCCTGGACCTCACCGAGGGGGCGGCCGAGTCCTGCGGCCGCTTCCTTGCCGATCTCGGTGCCGAGGTCGTGCGCGTGGAGCCGCCGGGCGGATCGCGCGGCCGGCGCGACGCCATCGGGTTCGCGCTGCGCAACGCCAACAAGCTCGGCGTGGTCCTCGACCTCACCGACCCGGCGGGCCGGGCGGAGCTGCTGCGCCAGGCCCGTGCCGCGGACGTCGTGCTGGAGTCCTTCCACGAGCGGGAGGCGAGTGCGCTCGGACTCACCCCGGAGGACCTGCACGCCGCCAACCCCGCCCTCGTCGTGGTGTCGATCACCGACTTCGGCCGCACCGGCCCGTGGGCCGACCGGGTGGCTACGGAGGACGTGCTGGCCGCGGCCGGCGGAGTGCTCTCGCGCTCCGGCCTGCCGGGGGGCACACCCCTGCTGCCGCCGGCGGGCCTCGTCGCGCAGACCGTCGGCGTCCACGCGGCGTGGGCCACCCTCGTCGCCCATGTCAAGAGGATCCGGACCGGCCGTGGCGAGCACGTCGACGTCTCGTCGTTCGAGGCCGTCGTGCACGGCTTCGACCCCGGATTCGGCACCCAGGGCTCGGCGGCGGCCGGACGGTCCGAGACCTTCCCCAGGGACCGCCCGGACGCCGCCAACTACTACCCCGTCTACCCGTGCGCCGACGGGCACGTCCGGATCTGCCTGCTGGCCAAGCGGCAGTGGCGGGCCATGTTCGAGTGGCTGGGCGAACCGGAGGAGTTCGCCGATCCGCGCTACGACGCCATCCCGGCCCGGTTCGAGGCGTCCGACCGGCTGAACCCGCTCATCGCCGCCCTGTTCGCGGACCGGACCCGCGAGGAGCTCACGCTCGAGGGCAGCCGCCGGGGCATCCCGGTCGCCGGCATGCTGACCCTCGACGAGGTGCTGGAGGCGGACCACTTCACCGTCACCGGCACCCTGGTCGACGCCGAGCTCGGCGACGGGCTGCGGGCCCGGGTGCCCACCGGGTACGTGTCGGTCGACGGCGTCCGCGCGGGTCTGCGGACCCCTGCGCCCCGGCTCGGCGAGCACGACGCGCTGCTCGGCGACCGCGCGGAGGCCCGCGAGGAGCCTGCCCTCGGCCTGCCCGCCCTCGACGAGGATGCGCGGCCGCTGGCCGGACTGCGGGTGCTCGACCTCGGGGTGATCGTGTTCGGCGCCGAGCTGGGCCGGTTGTTCGCCGACCAGGGCGCGGACGTGATCAAGGTCGAGAACTCGGCGTTCCCCGACGGACTGCGTCAGACCCGCAAGGGCGGCGGCATGAACGCCTCCTTCGCCTGGGGTCAGCGCAACAAGCGCGGCCTGGGCCTGGACCTGCGCAGCGAGGAGGGCGCGCCGCTGTTCCGCGAGCTCGTGGCGCAGGCGGACCTGATCGCGGCGAACTTCAAGCCCGGCACGCTCGAGTCCCTCGGCTTCTCGCACGCCGAGCTCGCGAAGATCAACCCGCGGATCGTCGTGTCGGACAGCAGCGCCTTCGGCGGTCGCGGCCCCTGGCGCACGCGCATGGGGTACGGACCGTTGGTGCGGGCCTCCTGCGGGGTCTCCGCGCTCTGGCGCGACCCGGACCGCGACGCGAGCGACCCGGCCGCCTTCTGCGACGGCTCGACCGTCTACCCCGATCACGTCGCCGGGCACGTCGGCGCCGTCGCGGCGCTCGCGGCGCTGATCGGGCGGGGTGCGGACGGGCCGGGGCAGGCCGTGGAGATCGCCCAGGCGGACGTCGCCGTCGTCGCGCTCGGACCGACCCTGGCTCGTGCCTCCCTGCACCCCGGGACCGTGGGTGCCGAGGGCAACGCGCGCACCGGAGCGGTCCCCGCTGGCGTCTTCCCCTGCGCCGGCGACGACGAGTGGTGCGTGATCGAGGTGCGGGACGACCAGGACTGGCAGCGGTTGGCCGGGGTCACCGGGCTTCCCGACGAGCCGGACCTGCGCATTCTCGACGGCCGGCTCGCCCGCCGGGAGGAGATCGAGAAGCAGCTCGCGGCGTGGACCGCCGAGCGGGCCCCCGAGGAGGTGGCCGAGCTGCTGCAGGCGGCCGGCGTCCCCGTCGCGGGCATGCTCCGGCTGCCCGACGAGCTGACCCACCCCCAGCTGGTGGCGCGCGACTCCTTCCACCCCCTCGCGCACCCGTTGCTGTCCGCGCCGGTCCCGGCGGCGGCGCGGATCGCCCGGTTCTCGAGCATCGCCGACCCGGACCAAGGCCCCGCTCCGACGCCGGGGGAGCACACCCGCGAGATCATCCGCACGCTGCTCGGGCACGATGACCGGGAGATCGACGGGATCGTCCGCTCCGGTGTGCTGCAGCCCCCGCCGGACGACCCTGGGCTGTCGGACGAGCCGGCCTGAGCGGGCACGAACGGCGCTCTCGCTCACCTCTGGTGAACGAGAGCACCGTTCGCTCAGTGGCCCGACATGCCGCCGTCGACGGCCAGCGTCGCGCCCGTGACGTAGCCCGAAGCGGGAGAGGCGAGGAAGAGCATCGCGCCGTCCATCTCCCGCTGGGTGCCGAGGCGGTGCAGCGAGCCGGTGGCGAGGAACCGGTCGAGCCACTCCTGGGGCATCCCCGCGTTCATGTCCGTGGCGACGAAGCCCGGGGCGATGGCGTTGACGCGGATCCCACGCCGCTGCGTCCACTGGTGCGCGAGATCGCGGGTCAGGCCGATCATGCCCGCCTTGCTGGCGGCGTAGGCGGCCTGCGGCAGCACGGACTTCACCAGGCCCAGCACGCTGGCGACGTTGACGATGCTGCCGCCCTGCTCCATCACCCGCGCACACGCCGTGGCCAGCTGGTAGGCGGCCACGAGGTTCACGTCGATCACCCGCCGGAAGTCCGCCGGGTCCTCCTTGAGCGCGGGGGAGACCGTGCTGATCCCCGCGTTGTTGACCAGCACGTCCAGCCGGCCGAACTCGGCGACGGCCGCCTGCGCCGCCGCCTCGCAGGCCTGCGGATCGGTCACGTCCGTGGCGACCGGGAGCGCCCGGCGCCCGCGCTCGCGCACGGCGGCCGCGGTCTTCTCCAGGCCGTCGAGCCGGCGGGCGGCGAGCACCACGTCGGCGCCGGCCTCGGCCAGCGCACACGCGAAGCCGGCGCCGAGTCCGCCACTCGCGCCGCTGACGAGGGCGACCCGCCCGTCGAGGCGGAACAGGTCCAGCACCGAACCGGCGGCAGCGGGCGGGATCTCGGGCACGGGTCCTCCTGGGTCTCGACGGCGTTCACCCGTTCGGCTACGTTACCAGCTGACACATCTCGTCGTTTGTAAAGTCAGCGAGTCACAGGCGACCCGACAGGAGAGTGCCATGCCCACCACGCGTGCGGACGTCAGACCGGATCTCGTCGTCGACTTCGACATCTACGACCCCGCACTCACCATGCCGGTCGACCGGATGCAGGAGCGGACGGCGGAGCTCGCGAAGGTCGGGCCGATCGTCTGGTCACCCGCGTACGGTGGCCACTGGCTCGTCACCGCGTACGACGAGGTGCACGAGATCCTGCGCGATCCCGCGACCTTCTCCAGCTACCCGAACAACCTGGTCGACGCCGGCCAGGGCAAGTTCCTGCCGATCGAGCTGGACCCGCCGGAGCACACCTCGTACCGGCAGGCGCTGCAGCCGCTGTTCAACCCGACCCGGATGCGGGCGCTCGAGCCGCGGATCCGCGAGCTGGTCGTGGAGCTGATCGAGAAGTTCCAGGGCGCGGGCAGGGTCGAGTTCGTGGAGCAGTTCGCCCACGAGCTGCCCACCACGGTGTTCCTCGCGCTGATGGGCTGGCCGCTCGAGGACGCGCCGATGTTCACCGAGGCGACCGAGATCGCCATGAACGGCAAGCCGGGCGACACCCCCGAGCAGGCCGTGGCCTCGCGGACCGAGGCCGCCATGCAGATGTTCGGCTACTTCATGCAGGTCATCCATGCACGCCGGGCCGCGGCCGAGGCGGGCGAGGAGCTCGACGACATCACCACCGCCGTGATGCACACCCGGATCAAGGACGCGGAGGGGGTGGAGCGCGATCTCACCGACGACGAGCTGGCGCGGATGTTCTTCCTGCTGCTCATCGCGGGTCTGCACACCGTGCAGGGCACGCTGTGCTGGATGATGCTGCACCTCTCGACGAACACCGACCAGCGGGACGCGGTGATCGCCGACGTGGACGCCATCCCGGCGGCGGTCGAGGAGGTCCTGCGCTACGAGGCGCAGATCGCCATGGGGCGCCGCGCGGTGCGCGACGTCGAGATCGGCGGCGTGACGATCAAGGCGGACGACCAGCTGCTGCTCCTGCTGTGCTCGGCCAACCGGGACGACTCGCAGTTCGTCGACCCGCAGTCGTTGCAGGTCGACCGGACCCCGAACCGGCACCTGTCCTTCGGCTCGGGTCCGCACCGGTGCATCGGCTCGCACCTGGCCCGCGTGGAGCTGCGGATCGCCATGGAGGAGATCCACAAGCGCATCCCGGACTACCGGCTGGATCCGGAGGACCCGGCCGTCGTGCTACCGAGCCAGGTCCGCGGGTTCGCCCGGTTGCCGCTGCTCTTCACGCCCGTCGCCGCGGCCTGACGGGTCATTGACGAAGCGGAACCTAAAGCTATAAGGTGCGGCGGTCGGAAACGCCGCACCGCAATTCGATCACCATTCCCCGGTGGGTCGGCGCGCGATTTCCGCCGCCGCCCCGTCCGCTCCCGCCGAGCGGCCCGGGCCGCGGACAACCATCCGCTGGACGTCTCAGGGAGGACACGTCATGGCGAGGCTCGAGAACAAGGTCGCGATCATCACCGGTGCGGGATCGGGGCTGGGGCGCCAGTCGTCGCAGCTGTTCGCCGCCGAGGGTGCCAAGGTCGTCGTGATGGACGTCGACGGCGACCGTGCGGACGCGACCGTCAAGCTGGTGAGCGAGCAGGGCGGCACCGCCGTCGCCGTCCAGGCCGACACCACGGTCGAGGCCGACGTGAAGCGCACCGTGCAGACCGCGCTCGACGAGTTCGGCAAGATCGACATCATGTGGGCCAACGCGGGCATCGTGTCCCGCGGCGGCGTGCCCAGCGTCGCGGGCGGCGAGCACATCGAGTTCGAGGACTACCTGCTCGAGGACTGGAACCACGTCATCACGACGAACCTGACGGGGCCGTTCCTCTGCGCCAAGCACGTCGCCAAGCCGATGCGGGAGCAGGGCAGCGGGGTCATCCTGGTGACGTCGTCGGCGGCCTCGATGCAGGCGTACCACCAGATCCCGTCGTACTCCGCCAGCAAGGCGGGCGTGAACGCCATGGTGCGCGGCCTGGCGCTGGACCTCGGCAAGTACGGCATCCGCGTCAACGCGATCGCGCCGACGCACGGCATGTCGCCGAACTTCCTCATGGAGCCGGGCGCCCCGGTCGTCGGGCAGTCCTACGAGGAGGTCGCGGGTCCGTGGGACAAGACCGTGACCCCGATCCCGCTGAAGCTGGACCGGCCGCCGTCGCTGCTGGACAACGCGAAGGTCGCGCTCTTCCTGGTCTCCGACGACGCGGCCTACACCTCCGGCCAGGTCATCTCCTCCGGCGACGGCGGCACCATGGGCCGGGTCGCCATCTGGTTCCCGGAGGACCTGGGCCAGGCCTGACCTCATCACCAGGAACGACCGGGGAGGACCCGAGATGGACCGGTACCTGACGGTCGATCGCGGCGCCTGCGCCGGGCACGGCCTCTGCTACGGGGCCGCGCCCGAGATCGTGGACTGCGACGACCAGGGTGACCCGATCATCCTGACCGAACCCGTGCCCGACGGGATGGTCGGCCAGGCCGAGCACGTCGTGGACATCTGTCCCGAACGGGCCCTGGCGCTGCAGGAGTCGCCGTCCGCCTGACCGGGCGCGTGGCAGCAGGTTCGTGATGGCCGGACCGCCCGTGGGAGCCCCCGGGCGGTCCGGTCGTGTCGGAGGAGTCATCGTCGTGAGCAGGACGACCGGAGCACCCGAGCACGAGATCGACGTCGAGGTGTCGGCGCGCGAGGCCGTCGCCGACGGCGTCGTGCGGCTGACCCTGCGCCCCACGGACGGGACCGAGCTGCCGGAGTGGGAACCGGGAGCCCACCTGGACCTCGATCTCGCCCCGGACCTCGTGCGGCAGTACTCGCTGTGCGGGGACCGGCACGACCGCGCGTGCTACCAGGTGGCGGTGCTGCGCGAGCCCGCCGGGCGGGGCGGGTCCGCCCACGTGCACGACGCCGTGGAGGTCGGACGGGTGGTGCGCGTGCGCGGCCCGCGCAACAACTTCGCCCTCGCGGACTCGCCCCGGTACCTGTTCCTCGCCGGCGGCATCGGCATCACCCCGATCGTGCCCATGATCGCCGAGGCGGAGAAGGCGGGCGCGGACTGGCGGCTGGTCTACGGCGGCCGTTCCCGGGCGTCCATGGCCTTCCGTGACGAGCTCGTCGAGCGGTACGGCGATCGCGTGTCGCTCCAGCCGCAGGACGAGGTCGGGCTGCTCGACCTCGAGGCGCTGCTCGACACCCCGAGCGACGGGACGCTGGTCTACTGCTGCGGCCCCGAGGCGCTGCTCGAGGCGGTCGAGGAGCGTTGCGCGGCCTGGCCGTCCGGCGCCCTGCACGTCGAGCGGTTCGCGCCGAAGGCGGTCCCGAGTACGGCCGAGGACGGCACGTTCGAGGTGGAGTTCGCGCAGTCCGGGGTCACCGTGACGGTGCCGCCCGGCGTCAGCATCGTCGATGCCGCCGCGGAGGCCGGCGTGACGATCGAGACATCCTGCCGGGAGGGAACGTGTGGCACCTGCGAGTCCACGGTCCTCGGCGGGGTGCCCGAGCACCGCGACTCGCTGCTCACCCCCGAGGAGCAGGCGGAGAACGACGTGATGTTCCCCTGCGTGTCCCGCGCGGCCTCGGAGAAGCTGGTCATCGACCGGTGAGAGCGGGTTTGGCGCGGCCCCTCGCGTGGTAAACCTTATGCCTGTAGGATAACGACCGAACGACTTCCCGAGCCGCGTCGTACGGACGCGCGGAGCCAGGAGGCGACGATGACCATCCAGGACATCGAGCAGCAGGAGCGCAGGTCCCACGCCCCGCGCAACGACCGGATCCGGCGGGCGCTCGACCACATCCGCAACGACAGCACGGACGAGTTCGAGGGTGTCAACGGCTTCACGGCCGAGGAGTTCACCGACCCGGAGACCGCCCGCCGCGAGCGGGACGCGGTCTTCGGGCGCGTGCCGTCGATCGTGTGCCACGGCAGCGAGATCCCGGAGCCGAACGACTTCCTCACGCTGCAGATGCCGCGCAACAAGATCATCGTGGTGCGGCAGAAGGACGGCTCGGTCAAGAGCTTCGTGAACCTCTGCCGGCACCGCGGCGCCCTGCTGGAGGAGCAGGAGAAGGGTCGCTGCCGGCTGTTCTCGTGCGGCTACCACCGCTGGTCCTACGACACGGACGGCTCGCTGCGCGCGATCACCCGCGACAACACGTTCGGTGAGATCGACCGCTCGCAGTTCGGGCTGATCGAGCTCCCGACGGAGGAGCGCCACGGGTTCGTCTGGGTGGTCGACGACGCCGACGCCGAGATCGACGTCGCCGCCTGGCTCGGCCGGGACATGGACGAGATCCTCGGCGGCTACGGCATGGAGCAGCTCGTCTCCGCGCGGGCCGAGGGCTTCGACGAGCCGGTGAACTGGAAGATCATGCAGGACGCGTTCCTGGACGGCTACCACATCCAGTACGCGCACCCGAACACCGCCGCGAAGCACATCCACACCAACGTCATGGCGGTCGAGGACTTCGGGCGTCACGCGCGCTTCATCGCGCCGCGCAAGACCATCGACAAGTTCCTCGAGGAGGCCCCGGCGCCGGACGAGGACCTGTCGAAGTACGTCACCGAGACACATTTCCTGCTGCCCAACAGCACGCTGCTGCGCCAGCCGGACCACTTCGAGCTGCTGACCTTCCGCCCGCACCCCACCGACCCGGGCCGGTGCAGGATGGAGATGCGCCTGGTCGTGCCCAAGGTCGAGGACTCCGGCATGGACTCCGAGCGCTGGAACCGGATCTGGGACAAGAACTGGAAGATCCTGCTCGCCGTGCTGCACCAGGAGGACTTCCCGCTGCTGCGCAGCTCGCAGGCGGGCATGACCAGCGCGAACGCCGGCGGGATGGTGCTGGGCCGCAACGAGTACGTCAACCAGATCTTCCACCGTGAGCTGAAGAAGCTGACGTCGTGATCGACTTCGAGTGGTACCCGGCGGGCGGGGAGGGTTTCCCGCCCGAGGTCGAGGCCGAGCTGCGCGAGATGCTGCACGAGGCCGCCGAGGCCGACGCCGAGGCGGGCTTCCCGCAGCTCTCCCTCGACGACGACACGGAGCCCGGCACGACGCAGCTCCTCGTCTGGCTCCTGCCGGACGAGCGCTCGGGCCGCAACGTCCCGCTCGCCCCGAGCCTGGCCGCCTACCTGCGCGTCGAGCCGTTGCACGACGAGGACGCCGGGATCGGCGAGGTCTCCTACGTGGTGCGGCCGGACTACCGGTCGCGCGGCATCACCACCCTGCTCGTGGAGAAGATCGGCCTCGAGCTCGGACAGCCGGACGGCTGGTGCGGCACGGGTGTACGGGCGCTGAAGGTGTGGGCCCGCGGCAACCACCCCGCCGCGCTGCGCATGTCGCTGCGCTTCCGCCGCTACGGGATCAGGACGGCCTTGCGCCGCTGGCAGCTGGTGATACCGCTGCGAACGGGGCGCGAGATCGACCCCGGTGCCGAGCCCGGGGGCCCGCAGGTGCGCGAGGCGACCACCACCGCCGAGCGCGTGGCCGCTGCCGAGCTGTGGACCGCGAGCGGCCGCAGGCACCAGCCGCCGGCCGACACGCAGCTGCTGATCAGTGGCCCGTCCGAGGCACCGGACGGCGCGGTGTGGGTCGACCCGGACTCGGGAGAGCCCACCGAGTGGGGAGCTGCGGGCCGGCTCGTCGCGCTCTGCACCCGGGACGCCGACCGCGCTCACGAGGACGATCCCCTGGTGCGGGCGTTGCTGGTGGCAGGCCTGGAACGGCTGCGGGACACGGGCGTCCGGGCCGGGATGATCACCGTCGACGCGCAGGACCGCCCGCTGGTGCACGAGGCCCGGAGCCTCGGCCTGATGCACGATCAGACGGACGTGCAGTACACGGTGACCAACACGGCGACCGAGCCCCGATGGGCCCTCCGGTGAACGAGGAGACAGGGTGACCGCGAAGGAGTTCCCGGGCGCTCCGGCCGACCTGGTCGAGGTCGTCGAGCGGCACGGCCACGCCGTCGCCGCGGGCGACAACGCCACCGTGCTGGCGGACTTCCGCACGGACCGTGTCGGGCAGCTGCTGGCCTCGGCCCGGCCGCCGGAGGGGATGCACTCCGCCGAGCTGCTGGACATCGAGCCGGGCCCGGACGGCCTGTTCTCCGCACACATCCGCTACACGGGCACCGGTGGCGAGGCGGTCTTCCGGTCGCGGTGGATCCAGCTCGACGGCACGTGGCTGGTCACGCAGGTCCGCAACGTCCCGGACACCCCGCCGCGCACGTCGATGGCGCACCCGTCGGACGACGGGCTCGACGCGCCGCACTGGGAAGGCCTGCGGCACGGCGAGCTGCGGATGCAGCACTGCCCGCACTGCGACCGGTGGACCTGGTCGCCGCGGCCGATCTGCCCGGGCTGCCACGCGACCGACCTCGAGTGGCTCGTGGTGGACCCGGTCGGGCGCATCTACTCCTGGACGCGGACCTGGCAGCCCTTCTCGCCGGAGGTCACCGGCCACCTGCCCTACGTCGTGGTCGTCGTCGAGCTGCCCGGGGCGGGCCACCGCCGCCTGCTCGGCGTGCTGCTCGACGGCGACGACGCGGACGTGCGCATCGGCGCGGAGGTCAAGGGTGAGATCGAACCCGCCGCGGACCCGGAGGGCTACCCGCTGCTCCGCTGGCGACTGGTGTGAGGGACTGACATGACAAGCAGGGACCGCGCGTTCCGCGGCGCCACGGCCGTGGTCGGGATCGCCAACACCCCGTTCCACAAGCGCGGCACGGCCACCCGGACCTCGGCGCAGCTCACGTGCGACGCCATCCTCGCCGCGGCGGCCGACGCCGGGATCGACGCGCACGACATCGACGGATTCGTCTCCTACGCCAACGACGACAACGAGGGCCTCGCCATCGGCGCCGCCCTGGGTGCCAAGGAGATCCGCTGGTCGACGATGGTGTGGGGCGGCGGAGGCGGCGGGGTGGCCGCGGCCGTCAACGCGGCGTCGGCGGCGGTCGTCTCCGGCCAGGCGGACATGGTCTGCGTGTACCGCGGCATCTCCGAGGCCGACGCCGGGCGGCAGAGCTACAGCAAGGGCCACATGGGCCCGCTGCTGTCCGGGCACGGGGTGTTCGCGCCCGCCCAGATCTGTGCCCTGCGCACCCAGCGGATGCTCGAGGTCGACGGGGTCCCGGCCTCGGCGATGAAGGCGCTGGTCCAGGCCGCCTACCACCACGCCCAGAACAACCCGGACGCCGTCGCGTACGGGAGGCCGCTGGACCCGGCGGTGTACGACGACGCCCGCTGGATCTCGGAGCCGCTGCGCCTCTACGACTGCTCGCGGGAGAACGACGCGGCGGGCGCCGTGCTCGTCACCACCGCCGAGCGGGCCCGGGAGCTGCGGCAGAAGCCCGCGTACGTCCTCTCCGGCGTGCAGGGGGCCGGGCCGGACTGGTCGGAGTCGGTGGAGAACGACCTCGCCTACACCAGCGCCGGGTTCCACCCGGCGATGGTCGCGCGGCTCTGGGAGGGCGCCGGCGTGAAACCCGGCGAGGTCGACGTCGTGCAGGTCTACGAGAACTTCTCCGGGCCCGCGGTCGCGTCCCTGATCGACTTCGGCTTCGTGCCGAACGGGCCGGACGCCGGTCGCGTCATGCAGTTCGAGAACCTCATCGCCCCGACGGGCTCGCTGCCGCTGAACACCGCGGGCGGCAACATCGCCGAGGGCTTCGTGCACGGCTTCGGGCTGATCGTCGAGGCCGTGCGGCAGATCCGCGGCACCTCGCCGAACCAGGTACCCGACGCCGCGCTCTCCCTCCTGCTGGGGGGCCCGATGGCCCCGTCCGTCGGGGCCACGCTGTTCGGCTCCGACGCCGTGCTCTGACACCACCCCCACCACTGTCGCGACGACGCGAGGAGACCCCATGGCCACGTCGGTCGGTTCCGCCCTCCACTGGTGGGCGCGCACGAAGGGCGACCACACGGCCCTCGTCTTCGGCGAGGACACCGTCGACTACCGCACCCTCCGGGACTGGTCGGGGGCCGTGGCCCGGTCGCTGCACCAGCGTGGCGTGGCCGAGGGCGACCGCGTCGGGCTGCTCGGCGGCAACACCCCCGAGTGGGCCGCCGTCGCGCTCGGCGTGATGAAGGCGGGCGCGGTGCTCGTCCCGCTCAACCCCCGGCTGGTCGGCGCCGAGCTGCACAAGCTGCTGCAGGACTCCGGGGCGCGCGTGGTCGTGGCCGACCCGCAGTTCGCGGGCACGCTCGACCAGGCCCGGGAGCTCGGCAGCAGCGTCGACACCGTCCCGTTGCCCGAGTTCGCCGCGTTGCGCGGAGCGGGTCGCGAGGAGTTCCGGATCGACCGCGACCCGGCCGAGCCGGTCGCGCTGCTGTTCACCAGCGGCTCCACGGGCCTGTCCAAGGGCGTCATCTGCACCAACCGCACGCTGCTCGACATCGTCTTCGAGGCCTCTCTCTGCGAGGAGGGGCTGCGGCCCGGCGGCAGCAGCCTGCTCCTGCTCCCGCTGTGCTTCACCCCCGGCCTGGTCTGGGGCCTGGTCATGCAGGTCGTGCTCGGCGGGACGCTGGTCGTCGAGGCGCAGCTCGACCCGTCCCGCGCGGTCCGCCAGCTCGACCGGCACAAGATCGAGACGATCTTCGGGGTCCCGCTGATCTACGAGGTGATGGCGAAGGCGCCGGAGTTCGCCGCGGCCGACCTGTCGCACCTCAAGACCGCCGTCGTGGGCGGCGCCGCGGTGTCCGTGCCGCTGCTGGAGGCGTGGGGGAGCAAGGGCGTGAAGCTCCGCCAGATCTACGGCATGACCGAGGCCGGCGGGGTCGCCACGGCCACCTGGCCGTCGGAGGCCGAGACGCACCCCGACTCCTGTGGCAGCGGCTCGGCGTTCACCGAGCTCAAGGTCGTGCGGTCGGACGGGAGCGAGTGCGAGCCCGGCGAGCAGGGCGAGGTCCTGCTGAAGGGGCCGGGCGTCTCGCCCGGGTACTGGCAGGACCCGGAGACCACGGCCCGGGCCTTCCAGGACGGCTGGCTGCACAGCGGCGACCTGGGCGTCCGGGACGCCGAGGGTCGGCTGACCTTCGTCGACCGGATGAAGGACCTGATCATCTCCGGCGGGATCAACATCTCGCCGGTGGAGATCGAGGCCGTGATCGGCCGGATCCCGGGCGTGCGCGAGGTGTCGGTGATCGCGGCGAAGGACGACCGGTTCGGCGAGACGCCCGCGGCGATCGTCACCGCGGACGAGGGCGTGACCGAGGCGGCGATCGTCGAGGCCTGCGGGGCGCAGATGGCCGACTACAAGGTCCCGCGCTACGTGGTGCTGCGTCGCGACGACCTGCCGCGGCTGCCCAGCGGCAAGATCTCGAAGCGGGCGATCCGGGACGAGTACTCGGACGTCTCCGAGCGCTACGCAAAGGTGCGCTGACCAGCGGGGATCCCTCACCCGCACGAGGGTGATGAGACAGATTGACGTATCGCGTCATCTATCTCTACCCTGCCTCCTCGGGAGCCGGCACCGACGTCGGCGCGGACCTCACGGAGGCGCGATGAGCACGGCGACGGAGTCGAGACCGGCCGGCGAGGGGGCGGCCGGTCCGCGGCTGGACGTGCACTGCCCGGCCGATGGTCGGTTCGTCGGGTCCGTGCCGGCCCAAGGGTCCGCCGAGGTCGAAGCGGCCGCAGCGGCCCTGCGTGCGGCCCAGCCCGCCTGGGAGGCGCTCGGGCCGGCCGGGCGCAGCCGCCACCTGCTGCGCTGGCTGGACTGGTTGCTGGACAACGAGCGCCGCATCCTCGAGCTCGTCCAGGCCGAGGCGGGCAAGTCCTGGTCGGACGCGGCGATCGAGATGACCGTCGCCGTGGACGTCATCAACTACTTCACGGCCAACGCCGGGCGGTTCCTCGCCGACCGGAAGGTCACGCCGGCCGGGATCGCGAACAAGGCGCGGCGGCTGCGCGTCCAGGCGCGGCCGCACCAGCTCGTCGGGCTGATCACCCCGTGGAACGGGCCGTTGGGCGGGCCGATGATGGACGTCGTCGGCGCGCTCGTCGCTGGAGCGGCGGTGTTGAGCAAGCCGTCCGAGGTCGTCCCGCTGACCTGGGCCGAGGTCGTCAAGGGCTGGGACGAGATCGGCGCCCCGCCGGTGCTCGCCTGCATCACCGGGGACGGCGCGGCCGGCGCCGCCGTCGTCGACGAGGTCGACATGGTCATGTTCACCGGCTCCGTGCGCACCGGCCGGAAGATCGCCGTGCGCGCCGCCGAGCGGCTGATCCCGTGCAGCCTCGAGCTCGGCGGCAAGGACGCGATGGTCGTGCTCGCCGACGCGGACGTCGAGCGGGCCGCGGGCGGTGCGGTGTGGGGCGCGATGATGAACGCCGGCCAGGCCTGCGTCTCGGTCGAGCGTGTCTATGTCGAGGCGCCCGTGTACGACGAGTTCGTCGCGAAGGTCGTCGAGAAGGTGAAGGCGATCCGGCAGGGCATGGACGCACCCGGCTCCTACCTGACCGAGATCGGGGCGATGATCACGCCGGCTCAGGCCGACGTCGTGGAACGGCACGTCGCCGACGCCGTCGCCAAGGGGGCCCGCGTGCTCGCCGGGGGGAGGCGCGAAGGGGCGTACTTCGAGCCGACCGTGCTGGTCGACGTCGACCACTCCATGACGTGCATGCGCGAGGAGACCTTCGGGCCGACGCTGCCGATCATGAAGGTCGCCGACGCCGACGAGGCGATCCGGCTGGCCAACGACTCCGACTACGGGCTCAGCTCGAGCCTGTGGACCAGGGACCGGCGCCGGGCGGACCAACTCTCGCGCCGGATCGAGGCGGGATCGGTGTCGGTCAACAACACCGTCATCGCCACGTTCCAGACGCCGGTGCCGATGGGCGGGTGGAAGCAGTCCGGGCTGGGCACGCGGTTCGGTGGCGCGAACGGGGTGCTCAAGTACTGCCGTCAGCAGTCCGTCGTCGAGGAACGCATCGCACTCACCGCCGAGCCGAACTGGTATCCCGTCGTGCCCGCCAAGAGCGAGTTCATGGCGAAGGTCGTGCGGTTCCTCGGCGCCCACGACTGGCGCCGGAAGCTCGGCCGTTCACCGCGCTGACCAGCGTGAACGCCGTGGTGTGTGGCGCTTGACACGTCAGAACCTAGGTGTATAAGGTTTCTGCCGACGGTGGCGCTCCCACCCTCCCGAACGCACCTGCCGAGTCGCTTCCGGCAGTGCTCCTCCCTGCTCAATGCCGACAGGAGAGTCCCACCATGACCACGAGCCTGACCTCGGTCCCCGAGCACCTGAAGACCGACTTCGACATCTACGACCCGGCGTTGACCTTCCCCACCGACCAGATCAACGAGAAGGTCCGCGAGATCGCGGACCGGTCGCCGCTGGTGTACTCCGAGAAGTACGGCGGCCACTGGATCGTCACCCGGTACGAGGAGATCCACGAGGTGCTGCGGCACCCCGAGACCTTCTCCAGCTTCCCCAACAACCTTGTGCCGCACGGTGCCGGCAAGTTCCTCCCGCTGGAGGTCGACCCGCCGGAGCACACCGCCTTCCGCAAGGCCCTGCAGCCGCTGTTCAACCCCACCCGCATGCGGGCCCTGGAGCCGCGGATCCGGGAGATCATCAACGAGCTGATCGACGGGTTCGCCGCCCGCGGGTCCGCCGAGTACATCTCGGAGTTCGCACACGAGCTGCCGGCGCGCGTGTTCCTCGCGCTGATGGACTGGCCGCTCGACGACGCGCCGATGTTCACCGAGGCCACCGACACCACGCTGCGCGGGGTGCCGGGCGGGACCGAGGAGGAGAACAACGCCGCCCGCGAGGCCGCGGCCGGGCGGCTGTTCGCCTACTTCGCCGGCGTGGTCGCCGACCGCCGGGCGCGCGGCCCGGAGGCCGAGGACATCACCGCGAAGATCGTCCACCAGTCGATCGAGCTCGACGGGCAGGTCCGGCCGCTCACGGACGAGGAACTGTGCAACATGTTCTTCCTCCTGCTGATCGCCGGTTTGCACACCGTGACCGGCACGCTCGCCTGGTCCGTGCTGCACCTGGCCGACCGGCCCGACGAGCGGCAGCGGCTGATCGACGACCCGTCCCTGATCCCGGCCGCGGTCGAGGAGATGCTGCGCATCGAGGCCGCGGTGTCCCCGGGCCGCCGCGTCCGGCACGACACCACCCTCGGCGGGATTCAGCTCAAGGAGGGCGACCAGCTGCTGCTGGTGCTCGCCGGCGCCAACCGGGACGGGCGGGAGTTCGACGACCCGGACGTGGTGCACATCGAGCGCACGCCCAACCGGCACCTGTCCTTCGGCTCCGGCCCGCACCGCTGCCTCGGGTCGCACCTCGCGCGCGTCGAGCTGCAGCTGGTGTTCGAGGAGCTGCACAAGCGGATCCCGGACTACCGGATCGACACGGAGAAGCAGGTCGTCTCGCACCCCAGCCAGGTGCGCGGCGTACTCGAGCTGCCCATCCTGTTCACGCCCGAGCGGAGCTCGTAGCGAGCGTCGGCTCGCACGCTGACACCTCGCGAGGAGACCCCATGACGGAGCTGGTGACCGACGGTCTCGGCTACTGGGCGGTGGCCGCACCCGAGCGGCCGGCGATCGTGTTCGACGGCACGGACGTCGTCGACTACCGCACGCTGGACCGCTGGACGGACGCCGCGGCGCACTTCCACGCCGCCTGCGGCGTCGTGCCCGGAGACCGGGTCGCGATCATCGGCGACAACGCCCTGGAGTGGGTGGTCGCCGGGATCGGGGCGTTGAAGCTGGGCGCGATCGTCGTCCCGCTCAACAACCGATTCACCAGCGACGAGCTGCGCCACCTCGTCGAGGACTCGGAGCCGCGGGTGGTGCTCGCCGACGAGGCGCACCGGGAGCGGATGGCCGCCGCCGTCGGGGGCACGTCGGTGAGCCTGCTCGGGCTGTCGGAGTTCACCGGTCTGCGGGACACGGACCCGGCCCCGGTCCCGCGGCCGACGGCGGGGCCGGACGACGTCACGCAGATCATCTACACGAGCGGCACCAGCAGCCGTCCCAAGGGCGTGATCTTCACGCACCGCAGCACGTTCAACCTGATCGCGGACTTCGCCTTCGCAGAGCCCGCGATCCGGCCGGGCGCACGGATGATCTACCTGCTGTCGATGTCCGGCGCACCCGGGCTGCTCTGGCACTTCCTGCACCCGCTGACGCGCGGCGTGTCGATGTACTACGAGAAGGGCTTCGACGCGCCGACCGCCCTGCGGCGGCTCGCCGACGAGAAGATCCAGGTCATGTGCGGCGTGCCGGTGTTGTTCGAGCAGATCGCCGCGCGTCCCGACTTCGCGGAGGCGGACCTGTCGTCCCTGGAGCTGGTCACGATCGCCGGCGCCCGGGCGTCGGTCGGCACGATCCGGGCGTGGCTGGACAAGGGCGTGCTGCTCCGCCAGGCCTACGGCATGACCGAGCTGGGCGGCATCTCCACGCTCAACCCGGCCGACCAGGCCGTCGCCCGGCCCGAGTCGATCGGCCGCGGGACGGTGTTCACCCGGCACAGGGTCGTCCGGCCCGACGGCACGGACTGCGACCCGGAGGAGCCAGGCGAGATCATCGTGGCCGGCCCCGGCGTCACGCCCGGCTACTGGCGCAACGAGAAGGCCTATGCCGACGCCATGCGGGCCGGCTGGTTCCACAGCGGCGACGTCGGGATCAAGGACGCCGAGGGCTACATCCGGGTGGTCGACCGGCTCAAGGACATCATCATCACCGGCGGCTACAACGTCGCCCCGTCCGAGATCGAGGCGGTGATCTCCGAGATCCCCGAGGTCGTCGAGGTGTGCGTCATCTCGGCCGACGATCCCAAGTTCGGCGAGACGCCGGCGGCGATCGTGTACGCCGAGGCGGACCTCGAGCCGGAGACGGTCACGGCGTTCTGCCGGGAGCGGCTGGCCGGCTACAAGGTGCCCCGGCACGTCGTGGTGCAGCGGCAGCCGCTGATCCGGATGGCGAGCGGCAAGATCGCGCGCCGGCAGATCCGGGAGGCGCATCCCGAGCTGGCGGCCTCCGCGCAGCCGGTGACGTGAAGCTGGGTGTGCTCGCCGACGCGCACGGCAACGTCGAGGCGTTCGACCGTGCGCTCGGTGAACTCACCGGCGAGGCCGACGCGCTGCTGGTCGCCGGGGACGCCTTCTCGGACCACCGGTTCTCGAACGACATCGTCCGGGCGATCCGGGAGGCCGACGCGCTCTACGTGCTCGGCAACCACGAGCTGACCTTCCTCGGGCCCGGCGGTGTCCGGGCTCGCGAGTCACCGCGCGTCTCGCGCACCGAGCTGGCCCACGTCGCCGAGGCGCCGACGGAACTGCGGTGCACCATCGGCGGGCTGCGCCTGCTGATGGTCCACGGCAGCCCGTTCCCGCCCTACGGCCGCTACCTCGACCCGGACAGTCCCGAGTTCGAGCGGGCCGGGGAGCTCGACGCCGATCTCGTCGTGCTCGGGCACACCCACCTGCCGATGGCCCGACGGGTGGGCTCCACGCTGATCGTCAACCCCGGCTCGGTCGGGATGAGCGACCAGCCCGCCCGCGGCGACGACGTCGGGTACGCGATCGTGGACACCGACTCGGGCGAGGTGGCCTTCCGTTCCTTCGCCAATCCGCGTCGGGCAGGCGGATAGGCTGCGACGATGCCTCGTCCGAAGCAGCCGTTGATCTCTCGCGAGGCCGCCGTCACGGCCGCGTTGCGGCTGATCGACGAGGAGGGCTACGAGAGCTTCTCGCTGGAGAAGCTGGCCCGCGAGATGGGTGTGCGCAGCCCCTCGCTCTACCACCACTTCGCCAACCGCTCGGACCTGCTCACCGAGGCCTCGCGCGCGCTGCTGTCGTCGGTGCGGCTCGCCCCGGCCCCGCCGGCGGGGGAGTGGCAGGAGTGGTTCGTGGGCCTCTGCCTCGGGACCTACCGCCTGCTGCTCGAGCATCCGCGGGCCGCCGGGCTGCTCTACGCCTACTTCCCCAACACCGTGATCATGCCCTCGCACGAGCGGGGTGCCCGGGTGCTCGCCGAGGGCGGCGTGCCTGCCGAGGATCGCTGGATGATCATGCGCGGGCTGGAGAAGCTGGTGTTCGGCATGGCCTTCGCCGACGCCGGCGACGCGGTCCACGGCCGCACCCACATCCCTCAGGGCGTGGAGCGCGAGCGCTACCCGTACCTGGTCGAGGCGATCGAGTCCGGCGGCGCGGAGGGCGAGGCGCTGCTCGAGCGGGCCGTGCGGCTCTACCTCGCCGGTGCGACGGCGGCGGTGTCGGCCGTCGCGCGCTGAGTTCAGGAGGCGGCAGGGGCTCCCGGATCGGCGGTCGTGATCGCGGCCCGGCTGGGCGCGGGCGCGTCGGCGTCGATGTACGGGAGCGCGCCGCGCAAGAAGCAGCGGATCGACTCCGCGAACAGGTCCTCGACGGACCGCGGGTTCAGCTCCGCGGCCTCGGCCAGCGTCGGCTCCGTCGCGGGATCGACGTTCGCGAACGCCCGGCCTCGCTCGTCCGGACCCTTGACCGCCTCCGTGATGGCGGCCGCGACCGTGAGCTTGTCCATGCCGTCGAGGATCAGGACCCGCTGCTCGGGTGGCACGCCGAGCTCCGCGAGCAGGCGCGCGCTGGTGTCGTAGGTGCGGGTGAGGACATCGCGGGGCATGAACTGGAGCAGGACCGGCGCGGCGTTCCGGTGCCGCAGCACCGCGCTCCGGAAGTCCAGGCTCAGCTGCACGAACCATTCGACCCAGTTCGGCACGCTCCGCTCGTCCGGCCACCTCGCCTCGAGCACGATCGCGCGCGCGACCGCCCGGAGGATCTCGGCCTTGTCCTGGAAGTGGTGGTAGAGGGAGGGCGCGCGGACGTTCAGCTCGCGGGCCAGCCGCGGGAGGCTGAAGGCGTCGAGGCCTTCGGTGTCGATGATCCGCAGGGAAATCTCGATCACCGAGTCGTACCTGATCAGCGGCTTCGCCGGGCGGGGCATGCCGGCCATTATCCGCGACCCCGCCCCGCACTTGTCGCGCGCCACGCTGCCTATTACCTTTAGATTTCTCGACGCGGAGGGGGACGGGGATGTCCGGAGAGCGACGCACGGCCACCTACTGCCGGGTGTGCGAACCGGCGTGCGGCCTCGTCGCCACCGTGCGCGACGGCGAGCTCGTCGCCCTGGAGCCGGACCGCGACCATCCCGTCTCCCGCGGCTTCGCCTGCCGGAAGGGCCTGGCCGGCGCGGCGATCCACTCCGATCCCGACCGCCTGGACCATCCCCTGCACCGCTTCGACGGCGAGACCGAGGTCCGGAGCTGGGACGATGCCGTCGGCGGCATCGCGGCCACGCTGACCTCGCTGCTGGAGGAGTACGGCCCCGAGAGCATCGGGCTCTACATGGGCAACCCGGCCAGCTTCAACTCGCAGGTCGGCATCGGCACCCCGGAGCTGTTCGCCCGGCTCGGCGTCACTCGCGTGTTCAACTCGGCCACCCAGGACTGCAGCAACAAGTTCGCGGCGGCCACGGCGATGTTCGGGACGTCGGCGCTGCACCCGCTCCCGGACCTGCGCCGGACGGACGCCCTGCTGCTCCTCGGCTCGAACTGGCGGGTCAGCAAGGGGAGCTTCCTCGTGGTGCCCAACGCGTACCGCGAGCTCACCGACGCCGCCGCGCGCGGCGCCCGTATCTGGTTCGTCAACCCGCGCGACACCGAGACCGCGGGTTCCCGGACCGGCGAGACCGTGCCGATCAAGCCGGACACGGACGTCTACCTCCTCGCCGCACTGATCCACGAGATCGACCGGACGTGCGGATTCGATCCCGTCGCCGGCGAGCAAGGGGTGCGGCTCGACGGGCTCCGCGCCTTCGTCGCGGACTACCCGCCCGAGCGGGTCGCCGAGGTCTGCGGGATCCCGGCGGACCGCATCCGCGGGATCGCCCGTGACTTCGCCGCCGCCCCGCGCGCGGCCGCGCACATGTCCACCGGGGTCAACATGGGCCGGCAGGGCATGCTCGCGTACTGGCTGATGACCATGCTGGTGCTGGTCACCGGCAATCTCGACCGCGAGGGCGGCAACATCCCCGGCCGCGAGGTCTACCCGGCGACACGGAAGGCGCGCGGCGACCTGTCGCGCGACGTCGTCGACGGGGAGTTCGGTCCGATGCGCCGCGGGCACCTGCCCGGCGCGCTGCTGGCCGACTACGTGCTCGACGCCGAGCAGCCGATCCGTGCCCTCGTCGTGATCGCCGGGAACCCGCTGCTCACGATCCCGGGGGAGGAGCGGTTGCGGAAGGCCTTCGAGGCGCTCGAACTGCTCGTCGTGATCGACCTCTACCCGAACGCGACCGGTGAACACGCGGACTGGCTGCTGCCCGCCGCCGACATGTACGAGCGGGCGGACGTCAACGTCGCGACCCTCGGCATGGCGGCCAGCACGTTCGTGCAGTGGACGCCCGCCGTCGTCCCGCCGCGCCACGAGCGCCGCGAGGAGTGGTGGATCCTCGCCCGGATCGCGCAGGCGATGGGGCTGCCCTCGGTGCTCGACGCCGACGACCCCGACTCGGCGCGCTGGTCGCGCGTCGACCACATGTTGGCGTCGGGTGGTCTGACCCGGGAGCAGGTGACGTCCCTCCCGCACGGGCTCCCCGTGGGCGACGCCGAACCGGGTTCACTGTTCGCCCGGCACATCCAGACCGCCGACGGTCGGGTGGACTGCCGCCCGGCGGCGTTCGACGCCGCCGTCGCGCGGTGCGCCCGGATCTTCGCCGAGCTCGCCGCCGAGGAGCCGGGCCGGCTCAAGCTCATCGCCCGGCGGGACGCGAAGGCGCAGAACTCCTGGTACGCGAACGTGCCGGAGATGAAGCGCGGGACGCGGGACCGCAATCCGCTCACGCTCAGTCCGGCCGACGCCGGGCGCCTCGGCCTGTCCCCGGGCGACGAGGTCGTGGTGCGCTCGGAGTGGGGGGAGGTCCGGGCGAGCGTCGCTCTCGATCCCGGGCTGCGCGAGGGGGTCGTCGCGATGGAGCACGGCTGGGGGCTCCAGCCGGGACTGCGGCTGTCCCGCGAGCGCCCCGGCGTGAACGTCAACCGGCTGATGCCGCACGGGCCGGGCAGCTACGAGCCGGAGTCGAACATGGCTCGGCTGACCGGGATCCCCGTCGAGGTGCGCCCCCTTCGGCTTCCGCTGGAGCCCTCGGTGGTGTAAACCTAGAACTAGTAGATAAACGTCGACGAGGGGGTCGCCATGACAGCTGCGCCTCGAGGGGACCGGATCCGGCGGGCGCTGGACCACCTGCGCAACGACACCACCGAGGAGTTCGACTCGGTCGTCCCGTTCGGTCCGGAGCAGTACCGCGATCCGGGCATCGCGCAGCGGGAGCGCGATCTCGTCTTCGGCCGGGTGCCGTCGATCGTGGCGCACGCGACCGAACTGCCGAAGCCCGGCGACTTCCTCACGCTGCAGATGCCGCGGAACAAGGTCATCGTGGTGCGGCAGAAGGACGGCTCGGTCAAGTCGTTCGTGAACCTGTGCCGGCACCGCGGGGCGCTCCTGGAGGAACAGGAGAAGGGCCGTTGCCGCTTGTTCTCGTGCGGCTACCACCGCTGGTCGTACGACACGGACGGCTCCTTGCGGGCGATCACCCGCGACAACACCTTCGGTGAGATCGACCGCGCGCAGTTCGGGTTGATCGAGCTCCCGACCGAGGAGCGGCACGGTCTGATCTGGATGGTCGACGACGCCGGTGCGGAGATCGACGTCGCCTCCTGGCTGGGTCCGGAGGTCGACGACATCCTGGCCGGCTACCGACTGCAGGACCTGCTCGCCGTCCGGTCCGAGGGCTTCGACGAGCCCGCGAACTGGAAGCTCATGCAGGACGCGTTCACGGACAACTACCACATCCAGTACGCGCACCCGAACACCGCGGGCAAGCACGTGCACACGAACGTGCAGGTGGTCGAGGACTTCGGCCGCCACGCCCGGATGCTCTCGCCGCGCAAGAAGATCGACCGCTGGCTGGAGGAGGACCCCGGCGACCGGGACCTCGGCCGCTACGTCATCGACGGGCACTTCCTGTTGCCCAACAGCACCCTGCTGCGCCAGCCCGACGACCACTTCGAGCTGCTCACCTTCCGTCCGCACCCCACCGACCCGGGGCGCTGCCGGATGGAGATGCGGCTGCTCGTGCCCAGCCTCGAGGTCAGTGGCATGACCAAGGAGAAGTGGGAGGAGGTCTGGGAGAAGAACTGGAAGATCCTGCTCGCCGTGCTGCACCAGGAGGACTTCCCGCTGCTGCGGGCCGCCCAGACCGGGCTCGTCAGCGCGAACGCGGGCGGGATGGTGCTGGGGCGCAACGAGGTCGTGAACCAGATCTTCCACCGCGAGCTGCGCAAGCTGCTCGCCTGACCGTCACGCGAGGAACGCGGGCACCAGGAACCTGCGCAACTCGCGCCGGAGCTCGTCCGGTGCGGGGCGCATGCCCTCCTCCTGCGACACCATCATCGTGGTGATGCGGGCCAGCCACCGTGCGGCCTCGTGGAGGTCCAGCTCGGCCCGCATCTCGCCGTTCTGCTGCGCCGCCTGCAGGATCGGTTCCCACAGCTCGTAGGTCAGCTGGTGGGACACGCCCTCCCCGCCGAGGATCCGCGCGGCGAGACCCGGCTGGTCGCCCGTGACGAGCAACTGCACCACCGGGTCCTTGTGGCCGCGGTCGACGTTGTAGACCAGGCCCTCCACCAGCTTCTCCCCGAAGCTCGGGAAGCGCTCGAGGTGCGCCTGCGCGCGGGGGATGTTCATGCGCGCGCGCCGGGTGATCGATGCAAGGACCAGCGCCTCCCGGTCGGCGAAGTACCGGTACACCGTGGCGCGCGAGACGCCGCCGGCCTTGGCGACGTCCTCCATCGTCGTCTTCGCGATCCCGAAGCGCTCGAAGCACGCCTCTGCGGCGTCGAGCAGCTGCGCCTGCATGCCGGCAGGCTCCTCGAGGGTGCTCGCGCGGGGGATGGCCATGACCGGGAGTCTAGGGCAAAGCTGCGACATGAGACGCTTGACGAATATTGTCTCATGTGCCACCGTCGAGGTATCCCGGACCTGGAGGCGTCGACGATGGAGTCGAGGACGTGAGCGGCTACTCCCTGCTGGCGGGCGTGCGGATCCTGGAGGTCGCGCAGCTCGCGCCGTCGTCCGTCGGCGGCCACCTCGCCGACCTGGGCGCGGACGTGATCAAGGTGGAGAGCGGGGCGGGGGAGGGCGTGCGGCACAACGGCGCCCGCGCCGTCGGTGGCCCCGACGGCCCCGGCTTCATGCACCTGCGGTGGAACCGCGGCAAGCGCAGCGTGGCCCTGGACCTTCGGTCGGAGGAGGGCAAGCGGGCCTTCCTGCGGCTCGCCGCGACCGCGGACGCGGTGGTCGAGGGCACCCGGCACGGCCACCTGGAGCGGCTCGGCCTCGGCTGGGCGGCGCTGCGCGAGGTGCGCCCGCAGACCGTGCTGTGCGAGGTGTCCGGCACGGGCGCCGAGGGGCCGTACCGTGACCTCGCCACCGGCGGCATGTGGTTCGACGCCTACGCGGGCATGCGCCCGGTCGACACCGACCACCCGTCGCCGCCCGGGGTGATGGGCGGCTCGGCCGAGGTCCCGCAGGCGATGTACGCGCTCGGTGCGTACGGCGCGATGGCGATCCTGGCCGCGGTGCTGCGGGCCCGCGAGACCGGCGTCGGCGCCCGGCTGCAGGTCAGCAGCATCGACGTGGCCACGGCCTGGATGCCGGACAAGATCGACGCTGCACTCAACGCGGACCGTACGGTCACCCGCCCCGGCTGGATGCCCGACGGCAGGCTCCCGGACTGGCCCCTGCTCGACGCCTACGCGACGAAGGACGGCGGTGCGATCGTCCTCGGCTCGCACTACCCCAAGTTCTGGCGGGCGTTCTGCGAGGCCGTGGGCCGCCCGGACCTGCTGGGGATCGACCTCTCGACCGTGGACGAGGGGAGCGAGGAGCGCGCGCTGCACGTCTGGCGGGAGCTCGACGCCCTGTTCCGGACCCGTACCAAGCAGGAGTGGACCGACCTGTTCCTCGCCCACGACGTCGCGGGCGGACCGGTCAACACCGTCGAGGAGCTGCTCGACGACCCCCACTTCCGGGCGCGGGCCACCACGTACGAGAAGGGCGGGTTGCGCTTCGCCGCCAGCCCCGTCCGCGTCGTGGGGGAGGACTTCGCCCCCGAGCTCGCCCCCGACCTGGGGCAGCACAGCGACGAGATCCTCGGGGAGCTGTCGTGAGCGGTCACTTCTCCGCGCTGCTCCGCTTCTGGGCGCGCCGGCTGCCGGACCACCTCGCCGTGCGATTCGCGGAGCGCGAGTACACGTGGGCCGAGCTGGACCGCGCCACGGACGAGCTGGCCGCCGGCCTGTACCGGGCGGGGCTGCGCCCGGGCGACGTCCTCGGCGTCCTCATGACCAACAGGGTCCAGTTCGTCGAGGCGATGCACGCCGCGTTCCGAGTGGGTGCGGCCGTCGAGCTCCTCAACATCCGGTTCACGCCGGCCGAGATGGTGCACCCCGTCGTCGACGCCGGCACCCGCTTCGTGGTGACCGAGCCCGCGCTGGTTCCGGTGCTCGCCGACGCCCGCACCGCGGTCCCCGGACTCACCGTGCTCACCACGGAACCGGTGGAGGGCTGCACCCCGCTCGACGACCTCCGGCTCGTGGGCGAGCGACCGCCGGCCCGCCGCGCGGACCCCGAGGAGACGGCGCTGCTCGCCTACACCTCCGGTACCACCGGCGTCCCCAAGGGCGGGATGCTGCCGCACCGCGCGATCATCGCCAACGGCAACGCCCGGGCCGTCGCCGACGCTTTGACCTGGAAGGACCGCGTCCTCATCATCGTGCCGATGGCGTTCACCGGCGGCTCGTCGAGCTACCTGCGCGAGTCGGTGACCACCGGGGCGCCCGCGATCGTCCAGGGCACCTTCGACCCGCCGAAGATCCTGGAACTGCTCGAACGCGAGCGGATCACGGTGTGCTCGGCCGTGCCGGTGGTGTGGGAGGGCGTGCTCGCCCTGCCCCAGCTCGCCGACGCCGACCTTTCGGCGCTGCGCGCGGGCGTCGGGGCGGGCGCACCGATGGCGATCGAGGTCATCCGCGCCTGGCAGCGGCTCGGCGTCGGGATGCGGCAGGGCTACGGACAGACCGAGTTCGCCGGCGGCTACGCCACCCTCCTCTACGAGGACGAGGCCGCGGACCACGTCGGATCCGTCGGGCGTGTGATCATGCACCACGAGATCCGCGTGGTCGACTCGGCCGACCGGGACGTCCCGGTCGGGGAGCCCGGGCAGATCCTGCTCCGCGGCCCGTCGGTCATGACCGGGTACTGGAAGCGCCCGGAGGCCACCGCGGAGACACTCGCGGGCGGCTGGTTGCACACCGGCGACATCGGACGGCTCGATGAAGGGGGCTTCCTCACCCTCGTCGACCGGGCCAAGGACATGCTGATCTCCGGCGGGCTCAACGTGTACCCCGCCGAGATCGAGACCGTGCTCGCCGGACGGCCCGGGCTCGAGGAGTGCGCGGTCGTCGGCGTCCCACACGAGCGGTGGGGCGAGGTCCCGATGCTCGTCGTGCCGGACCTGACCCGGGTGGACGTCGACGAGCTGCGCGCGCACGTCGGCACCGTCCTGGCCGACTACCGCCGTCCGAAGTGGATCGTCGGCACCGGCGGCCCGCTGCCCCGCACGCTCGGCGGCAAGATCCTCAAGCGCGAGATCCGCGCGACCTATCCCGAGGTGCCGCCGGACGCGGTGCCCCTCACCACCCGGGGGAACCAGCCATGACCCTGCTGAACAGCGACGTCGCCGACCTGCTCGCCGAGCACCTGCGCGCGGGCACCACGGAGATGTCCGCCACCGACCTCCGCGTGCCCATCGCGCACTTCGTCAGCGACGAGCGCGCGGCGAAGGAGCGCGAGCTGATGACCCGGCTGCCGGTGATCATCGGTCACGGGTCGGAGATCGCCGAGCGCGGCAGCTTCGTCACGCGCGGGGTGCTGGGGATCCCGCTGGTCGTGGTCCGGAAGTCGGACGGGACGGTCGCCGGCTACCTCAACATCTGCCGGCACCGCGGCGGCCGGGTCGAGGACGCTCCGTGCGGGAAACAGCGCTACTTCACCTGCCACTACCACGGCTGGAGCTACTCCCGGGAGGACGGCGGCCTGCGCGGCGTCCCCTACGACGACTTCTACACCCACGTCGAGAAGGACCGGCACGGCCTGCACACCGTCCGGATCGAGGAGCGACACGGCTTCCTGTTCGCGGACCTGTCCGGCCGGCAGGACTGGGACATCGACGACTGGCTCGGCCCCGAGGTCGACACGCAGCTCGCCCCGTTCGGCCTCGACGGCGCGGAGATCTTCCTCGACAGGTCGTTCACCTTGGACATCAACTGGAAGATCGTCCTGGACGGCGCGATCGACGTCCTGCACCCGAAGTTCCTGCACCCCACCGGCGTCGGCAAGCTGATCGAGACCAACACCAGCGTGTGGCGGCAGTACGGGCGGCACGGGCAGTCCTTCAGCCCGCGCACGCGGATGGGCGACGCCGCCCGCGCGGGCGAGCCGACCGACGCGAGCTTCCGGTACATGGGCAGCAACCTGTTCCTCTACCCGAACTCCATGGTCATCTCCACGCCCGACCACGTGGAGTTCTGGACGGTCTGGCCCGACACCGAGACCGCGGGCCGCTCGACGACGAACATCCGGTTCCTCGTGCGTCCCGAGAAGCGCGACGAGCGCATCGAGCGCCGGATCATGCGCAGCTGGGAGATCCTCGAGGAGGCCGCGGTCAACGAGGACTGGCCCATGGAGCTGACCATCCAGCGGAACGCCGAGGCCCACCCCCACGGCACCTTCCTCTACGGCCGCAACGAGCAGTCCTGCCAGCACCTGCACCGCGAGCTGGCGGCGGACCTGGGGGACTGAGCGAAGCTCTGGCGCTGGTCCCGATCACCGTCCGCAATTCGCCCTTGCGGACCTTCCCGGTGGCGTCGCGGGGCGGCTCGGCATCCCGATCACGGCGACCTCGCCGATGCCGAGGCCCGCCCGAATGGTCCCGCGACTTCCGGGGCCGCCTCCGTCCAAGCATGACGAGAGCTGCTGCCTGCCGTTGACAGGCGCTCATCCTGCGCGGTCCGCATCTCGTTTCGCCGGTCGCGAGTCCAGCACCATCTGAGTCCGAGAGGAGGGACCCCGTGTCCCCCACCCCCCGCACGGTCCTCGTCACCGGTGCAGGTCGCGGCATAGGCGCCGCCATCGCGCGCACCTTCGCCGGAGGCGGCGACACCGTCGCGATCCTCGACATCGCCGACGACCTCGCCGAGAAGACGGCGCTCGAGTTGCGCGAGTGTGGCCACAACGCCTTCTCCGTGCGCGCGGACGTCTCGCGAAGCGACGAGGTCGACGCGGCCGTCGACGCGATCGAGTCCCAGGTCGGCCCGGTCGAGGTCCTCATCAACAATGCGGGCCTCGCGGCGGAGGGCCTGGCCGGGGTCGTCGATGTCGACGAGGCAGCCTGGGACACCGACTTCGGTGTGAACGTGAAGGGCCCCTTCCTCCTGTCCAAGCGCGTGCTGCCCGGAATGCTCGAGCGGAGTGGCGGGATCATCGTGACCGTCGCGTCCGTCGCGGGCCTTCGCGGCCGTCGGGCCGGTGCGGGATACACCGCCAGCAAGCACGCCGTCATCGGGTTGACCCGAAGCATCACCGCCTCGTACGGCCTCCGCGGTATCCGCTGCAACGCCGTGTGCCCCGGCGGAGTGGACTCCGGAATGCAGGCGGGCGTGCCCGGGGACGAGGAGACCGCCCGACTGGTCGCCGAGTTCCGGGCGACCATGCCCCGCCGGGGCCTGCCGGACGAGGTGGCCTCCATCTGCCACTTCCTCGCCTCCGACGCTGCCTCGTTCATGAACGGCGCCGCTGTCGTCGCCGACGCGGGCTGGACGGTGCCATGACCGGACCCGCGCTGCAACGATCCGTCGTCTTCCCGAGCCAGGAGCTCCCCGTCGAGCCGGGGGCCGTCCGGGCCTTCGCTCAAGCCGCCGAAGATCTCGGCTACTCCCGAGTGATCGTCTACGACCACGTCCTCGGAGTGGTTCAGGACGATCGCAACCCACCTCTGGCCGCACCGTACGACGAGACCGTCCCCTTCCACGAGCCACTCACGCTGCTCGCGTTCCTCGCTGCGGTGACCACACGGATCGAGCTGGCCACCGGCGTCGTGGTCGCACCGCAGCGGCAGACCGCGCTGCTCGCCAAACAGGCGGCGGAGCTCGACGGCCTCTCCGAGGGCAGGCTTGCGCTCGGGCTGGGGATCGGCTGGAACCATGTGGAGTTCGAGGCGCTGGGGATCGAGTTCTCCGGTCGGGCGGCGCGGCTGGAGGAGCAGGTCGCACTGCTCCGTCGACTCTGGGCCGAGCCCGTCGTCGACTTCACGGGGACCTTCCACCGCGTCGACCGCGCTGCGCTCGTCCCCCGGCCGGCGAACCGCATCCCGATCCTGCTCGGTGGCCGGACGCGGGCCGCGGTCCGCCGCGCCGGCAGGATCGCCGACGGGTTTCTCTTCGCCTTCGGCGGGGACGAGACCTTCGACCAGGTCGGAGAGCTCGCCGACGCCGCGCGCGCCGCAGGACGAGATCCGGCGGACGTGCCCGCCGAGCTCTTCGTCTCCTACGGCGTGGGGCCCGACTCCTGGGCCGTCGACCGGGACCGGTGGATCGCGGCAGGCGGAGCCCGCCTCGCCGTCCGGACCTCGATGGCGAGTGCCGCCGCGATCGGGCTACAGGTTCGACCTCTGGAGACCGTCGACGACCACATCGCTGCCATCGCGGACTTCGCCGAGTGGTGGGCCGCCACCGCGAGCCCCGTCGGGGCGCCCGCACCGCACGAAACCTCGCCGCAGTCGCCATGGCGGTCGAGGTCGTCCGCACCTGTCGATCCAAGGAGGCATCGATGAACGAGAGCCGCCCACGTGCGCTCGACGAGACACTCGACCGAATCGGGTTCACGACTCGCCAGAAGGCGATCGTGGCGTTGTGCGCCCTCATCGCGATGGCAGAGGGCTTCGACACTCTCGCCATCGGCTACCTCATCCCGTCGATGGCGAAGGAATGGGCGATCTCGCCCGGGCAGTTCGGGGTCGCCGTCACCGCCGGGTCGATCGGAATGATCGTCGGCCTGGTAGCGCTGGGCCAGGTGGCCGATCGGCTCGGCCGCCGTATCGTCATCATCGTCTGCACGTTGACCTTCGCGCTGTTCACGGGGCTGATCGTGTTCGTGCAGAGCGTCGAGGCACTCTCAGTGCTCAGGTTCCTTGCCGGCCTCGGGCTCGGTGCGGCGCTGGCCAACGTCATCGCCCTCGCCGTGGAGCTCGTACCCACCCGATCGAAGGCGAAGGTCGCCACGCTGGTGGGGAGTGGCGCAGTGGCGGCCGGCGTGGTGTGCGGGCTGGTCGCACAAGCCATGGTGCCGGCCTTCGGCTGGACCTCGGTCTTCGTGGTCGGCGCCGTGATCCCGCTTCTGCTCGCCGTGGTGGCGATGTGGATGCTGCCCGAGTCCGTCGAGTACCTCCTGGCCAAGGGCAGGCAGGCCGAGGCCCGGCGGTTCCTGCTGCTGATCGACCCCGGAGACTCCGGCGCACCGCTCGCAGCGGTGGGCGAGGCCAGGAAGGGCGCGCCGAAGGCGCCCGTCGCCGCGCTGTTCACCGACGTTCGGAATCGGAACCCAGAATGCGCTCAGCCCGGTCGCGGCGGCCATGTACCCGTCGCACGCCCGCTCCACCGGCGTGAGCTGGATGCAGGGGATGGGGCGGGTCGGGTCGCTGATCTCCCCCGTCCTCGGTGGGCTCCTGCTGAGCCAGGGCATCTCCGAGGTCACCATGTTCCGACTGGCCATCGTGCCGACGCTGGTCGCCGCGATCGCCATCACCCTGCTCGTCACCCGGCTGTGGGTGACGCAACGGAAGGCCGCGTCGCAGCCCCTGAGCGGATCGTCGGACAGCAACACCGCTGTTCCCGCCGACCCGACACCTGGGGCCTGACCGCCCTGTCCTCCTCCACATCGCAGCCCCATTCGCTCGCGATGTGAACGGGACGGGCGACGGGTTGTCGCCCGCTTCGCCCACCAGCCCTCGGCGACTAGAGCATCGGGACGCCGCGCACTCGTCGTCCCGTCTCGTCCAGGACCACGCCGACCCGCTTCGTGCAGCGCAGGACCACGCAGCGGTCGACGATCTCGACCGCCGTGAGCTGGCTCTCGATCGCCGCCTCGAGCCTGCTGACGTCCGTGAGCTCACGCAGCCACACCGCCATGATCACATTGCTCGGGCCCGCGATCTGCAGGACCGTGCGGATCTCCGGCAGCGAGCCCAGCCGCGGGCTGATCGTGGTCGCCGCGGCGGCGGGCACGCGGAGGAAGAACCAGGCGTAGATCGGCCACCCGCTGGCCGCGGCCTGCAGCTCGGTCCGCAGGACCAGCCGTCCGGAGCGGAGCAGGTCCCGGACGAGGTCGCGGACGCGGCGCGGGCTCAACCCGGTGTGGGCGGCCAGCTCGGTGGTGGAGGCCCGGCCGTCGGCCACCAGCCCGCCGAGCACCGCCCGCTCCTCCGCGTTCAGCGGCCCCGCCGCGCTGCGGTCGACCGGCGTGACGGCCTTCCGCAGGCGCGCCTGCTCGGCGTCGGTGAGCGCGGCGAGCCGCCAGCCCGAACCCTCCGCGATGACCCGGGTCGCGAGGTGTGTGCGGACCGCACGGGCATGGTCGAGGGTGCCGAGCCGCTGCAGCAGGTACTCGGTGAGCTGCGCCATGTCCCTCGCCGTGACGGTGAGCAGGAGGTCACGGCCGCCTGACGTGATGTCGATCGTGGCGCACTGCGGGTCGTCGACGAGGCGGTCGGCGATCTCGAGAGAGTGTCCGGCGCTGTCGATCTCGACGATGGCCAGCGGACCGCGGTCCCCGGACGGAGCGGGGTAGGCCGTGATCCAGGCGGTCCGGTCCTCGCGCAGCCGCTCCCAGCGCCGCGCGGCCGTGACCGGGTCGATCCCGAGGGCGGCACCCACCTGCGCCCAGGACGCCCGCGGGTTCACCTGTAGCGCATGGACGACTCGTCGGTCGAGGTCGTCCAGCCGGTCCGGATCCTGCATGGGAGAACGGTACTGGAGCCGGATCCTGCAGATATGGAGCAGTCTTGCGCCGGTTCGCCGATAGTTCACGGGTCTCACTCGTCGGATCCCCCATGGAGCGTGCCGGGATGTCCAGCAGTCCCCCCGTCGCAGTCCCGACCCCGGTGCGGGTCGCCTCGATCGTCGGCTTCCTGGTGGTCACGGAGCTGGCCTCGGGGATCACGCAGGGCTGGATCTCGCCCCTGCTGCCCAGCTTCATCGAGCGCTACGGCCTGACCTCGGCCGACGCGAACTGGATCACCGCCTCGGCGCTGCTGTCGACGGTGGTCTGTGTGCCGCTCCTGTCGAAGCTCGGCGACGTCTACGGCCACAAGCGCCTGCTCGTCCTGGCCGCCTCGCTGGTCGCGCTCGGCTCGGTGATCGTGGCCCTCGCCCCGTCGTTCGCGCTGTTGCTCGTGGGTCGGGTCCTGCAGGGTGCGATCACCGCCTTCCTCCCGCTGGAGTTCGCGATCGTCCGCGAGCGGGCGGGGGAGCGGGCCGGCCGGGCGATCGGCCTGCTGGTCGGCGCGCTGACCATCGGCGCGAGCCTCGGCCTGCTGCTCGCGGGCGTCGCCAGGCAGTTCCTCGGCCTGACCGCCACGCTGTGGATCCCCGCGGTCATGATGATCGTCGTCGTGCCGCTGCTGGCCCGGCTCGTCCCGGAGACGACCGTCCGGAAGCCGGGCGGCATCGACTGGCCCGGCGCCGTGCTGCTCGCGGTGGGCCTGGTCCTCTTCCTCGGCGCCGTCGGCAACGGCAGCCGGTGGGGCTGGGGCGACGCCCGCACCCTGGTCGGGATCCTGGGCGGCCTGGCGCTGCTGGCGGTCTGGGTGCGGGTGGAGAACCGCACGACCCACCCGCTCGTCCCGCTCGACGTCCTGCGGCGCGGCGGACAGGGGCTTCCCTTGCTGACGGCGTTCGTGTTCGGCGCGCACCTGTTCGGCAGTTCTGCCCCCACCGCGGTCTTCCTCGGCACCGACCCGGCGGCCACCGGCTTCGGGCTCGGGCTCACCGGTGCCGCGCTCGGCGGGGCCCTGCTGGTCCTCGGTGCCTCCATGTTCCTGGCCACGACCATCGCCGCCCGGCTCACCCAGCGTGTCGGCGAGACCGCGGTGCTGGTCACCGGCACGCTGATCTCGGCCGCCTCGTACCTGCTGACCGCTCTGCTGCACTTCGACGTCGCGCTCGTCCTGCTCTGGCAGGCGGGCCTCGGCTTCGGCGGCGGCCTGGTCGCGGCGACGCTGCCGACGATCGTCGTGGAGCGAGCGCCGCGCGACTCGGTCGGCATCCTCTCCGGTCTCTACAACACCGCCCGCACGGCAGCCGGCGCAGTTGCGGGTGCCGTCTTCGCCGCCGTGATGTCCGCCCTGGTGATGACCGGGTCGAACGGCAAGGTGGTGGCCGCGGAGTCCGCGTACGTCGCCGTCTGGTGCATCTGCGCCGGGCTCGCGATCGTGGTCGCGGCGCTCGCGATCGGCGTGCGGCGGGGCGCCCGCGCCGCCCGTGCCGCCCAGGTCGAGGTCGCGGCCGAGGTCCCCGCGTGACCGTCGCGGTCCCCCCTCGCGAGCTGCGGTCCGTGGTGGACCTCTTCGCGATCGGGATCGGGCCCTCGTCGTCGCACACCGTGGGGCCGATGCGCGCGGCCGCCGCCTTCGCCCGGACGCTCGGCCCGGACGTCACGCGGCTGCACGTCGAGCTGCTGGGGTCCCTGGGCTCCACCGGGATCGGCCACGGCACGCCCGACGCCGTCGTGGCCGGGCTGCGCGGGCTCGATCCCGCCACCTGCGACCCGGCCGAGGTGCACGGCTCGTGGGCTGCGTTGGGCGACGGCCGCCTGCTGCGACTGGCCTCCGGGCACGCGGTGTCGGTGCGCACGGAGGACGTGCGGCTCGTGCCGGGGGAGCGGCTGCCCGGGCACCCCAACGCCCTGCGGATGCGCGCCTGGCGTACCGGCGCCGTGACCGAGCGGATCTTCTACTCGGTCGGCGGCGGGGCCGTCGTCGAGGAGGGGACCGTGGCGGAGGACCGCAGGGTCGCCCTCCCGCACCCGTACACCACGGCGGCCGAGCTGCTCGACCACTGCATCGCGGAGCGCTGCGACATCGCGGAGATCGTGCGGCGCAACGAGACCGCTCGGCATGGACCCGAGCTCGACCGTGGCCTGACCGAGCGGTGGGCGGCGATGCGCGCCTGTCTCACCGCGGGACTCGGCGCGCACGGGACGCTGCCCGGCGGGCTGGGCACCCGGCGTCGGGCAGGCGCGCTCGCCGCCGCCCTGGGCGCCGACGCCGTCCCGCTCGACTCGCCGGAGTGGCTGTCGGCGTACGCGATGGCCGTCAACGAGGAGAACGCGGCGGGCCACCGGGTGGTCACCGCCCCCACCAACGGGGCGGCCGGCATCCTCCCCGCGGTCCTGCACCACCACCTGACCGCGACCCAGGCCCGGGAGGCCGAGGCGGTGCCCCGGTTCCTGCTCACCGCCGCGGCGGTCGGCGGGATCGTCGCGCACAACGCGTCGATCTCCGGCGCCGACGTCGGCTGCCAGGGCGAGGTGGGCTCCGCCGCCGCGATGGCCGCGGCGGGGTACTGCGCGGTCCTCGGCGGCGCGCCCGCCGTCGTGGCGAACGCCGCCGAGATCGCCCTCGAGCACCACCTCGGGCTGACGTGCGATCCCGTCGCGGGGCTCGTGCAGATCCCGTGCATCGAGCGCAACGCGATCGCCGCCGGCACCGCCGTCAACGCCGCCCGGCTGGCCCTGCGCGGCACCGGCGCGCACCGCGTCCCGCTCGACGTCGCCGTCGAGACCATGCGGCTGACCGGGCGCGACATGTCCCATCGCTACAAGGAGACCTCCGACGGGGGTCTCGCCGTGACCGTCCCCTACTGCTGAGGAGATCCCGATGACCACCGCCCCCAGCCGGGCCGCGCTCGCCTCGGAGCTGCGAGAGCGCGTCGTGCGCTCCGTCGACGAGCAGGCCGACCGCGTGATCGCGCTGAGCCACGCCATCCACGCGAACCCCGAGCTCGGTTACGCCGAGCACGCGGCCGCCGCCCTCGTCGGTCGGGCGATGTCGGACGCCGGGTTCGCGACCGAGGTCGGCGCCTTCGCGGTCCCGACCGCCGTCGAGGCGGTCACCGGCAACGGCGAATTGACCGTCGCCGTGTGCGGCGAGTACGACGCCCTGCCGGACGTCGGGCACGCCTGCGGGCACAACCTCATCGCCGCGATGGGGGTCGGCGCCGCCGTGGCGTTGGGCGAGGTCGCCGACGAGCTGGGCCTGCGGGTCAAGCTGCTCGGCACCCCGGCCGAGGAGCACGGCGGCGGCAAGGTCGACCTGCTGCTCGCGGGGGCCTGGGAGGACGTGACGTTCTCCCTGATGGCCCACGGCGGCACCGGCGCCGACGCCCCCGCGGACGCCATGCGCAGCACCGCCGTCGAGCGCCTCGAGGTGATCTACACCGGTCGGGCGGCGCACGCCGCGGGCGCGCCCGAGAAGGGGATCAACGCGGGCGCCGCCGCCACCGTCGCGTTGACCGCGCTCGGCCTGCTCCGCCAGCAGCTCGGCCCGGGCGTCAACGTCAACGCGTACGTGTCGCACGGCGGCGAGGCCACCAACATCATTCCCGAGCGGAGCGTCGTCGCGCTGGAGATCCGGGCCTACGACCTCGACGATTGGCGCGACGTGCGCCGCCGCGTCCTCGCCTGTTTCGAGGCGGGCGCGGTCGCGACCGGCTGCTCGTGGGAGCACCGCCGCACCGAGCATCCCTACGCGCCGCTGGCCCCGCACGGCGGTCTCGCCGAGACCTGGAACCGGGTCTTCCGGGGGCTCGGCCGCGTGCTGGACCCGGACCGCATCCTCGGCGGCGGCTCCACGGACATGGGCAACGTCTCGCAGGTGCTGCCCGCGATCCACCCCCTCGTCTCGGTGGGGGCCGCCGAGGCCATTCCGCACAACGCCGAGTTCACCGCCGTGGCCGCGAGCCCGGAGGCGGACGCCGCGATCCTCGACGGGGCGAAGGCCCTGGCGCTGACCGTCGTGGAGGTCGCGCTCGACGAGTCCCTCCGCACCGAGCTGCTCGCCCTCCAGCAGGCCCGGCCCGCCGGCGCCACACGCACCACTCTGGAGGGCTGAGATGACCTCGCTGATGACCTCGGCCCAGGGCCTGCAGCCGTTGATCGCCGAACTCGCGCCCGAGTTCCACGCCCTCGCCGACGCCGTCTGGGACCACCCCCAGCTGCGCTGGGAGGAGCACGACGCGACGGCCCGGCACCTCGCCGTCGTGGAGCGGGAGGGGTTCGCCGTTGTCCGGGACATCGGGGGCATCCCGACCGCGTTCGCGGCCGAGAAGGGCAGCGGGGGACCGCTGATCGCCTTCCTCGGCGAGTACGACGCGCTCGCCGGACTCGGCCAGGAGTCCGGCGCGACGGACCGCCGCCCGGGGGACACCGCGGACGGCCACGGCTGCGGCCACCACCTCCTCGGCGCCGGGTCGCTGCTCGCCGCCGTCGCACTCGCCCGGCACCTGGAGGCGCGCGGGTTGCCCGGTCGCGTCCGCTACTACGGCTGCCCGGCCGAGGAGGCCGCCGCCGGCAAGTCGTTCATGGCCGCAGCGGGCGCGTTCGACGACGTCGACGCCGCGCTGACCTGGCACCCCGCCGGCGGCACCGGCACGATCTCCACGCAGGGCCGCTGCCTCGCCTACGCCCAGGCCCGCTTCCGGTTCACCGGGATCTCGAGTCACGCTGGCGTGTCCCCGCACCTGGGCCGGAGCGCGCTCGACGCGGCCGAGCTGATGAACGTCGGGGTCAACTTCCTGCGGGAGCACATGCCCGACAGCGCCCGGATCCACTACGCCTTCACCGACGCGGGCGGGGAGTCCCCGAACGTCGTCCCGGCGAGTGCCGAGGTCTACTACCTCGTCCGCGCCGAGACCGTTCCGGCGATGCAGGAGCTCTTCGACCGGGTGGTCGACATCGCGCACGGGGCCGCGCTGATGACGTCGACGACGGTCGAGGTCGGGCTCGAGGGCGCCAGCGCGGAGATCCTGCCCAACCGGGTGTTGGAGGAGGCCCTGCACGCCACCCTCCTCGAGGTCGGCGGCGTGCCGTTCGACGCCGAGGACCAGGCCCGGGCCGCCGAGTTCTGCGCCGGTCTCCCGGCCGGGGACGTCCGACGGGCCCGGATCGCCGCCGGGCTCGAGGCGGCCGATCCCCGCTGTCTGCACGACGGCGTCCCGGAGCTCGCGGCGCCCGAACACCGGCACCTGAACAACGGCTCCAGCGATGTCGGGGACGTCAGCTGGATCACGCCGACGGTGCAGATCCTGAGCTGCGCCGCCGCCTTCGGCACGCCGTGGCACTCCTGGCAGTACGTGGCGCAGGGCAAGCTCCCGGCGGCGCACAAGGCGATGACGCACGCCGCCACGGTGATCGCCGCGACCGCGCTCGAGCTGGTCACGCGCCCCGAGCTGCTGGCGGCGGCGCGCGCCGAGCACGCCGCGGTCACCGCCGTGACGCCCTACGTCTGCCCGATCCCGAAGGACCTCCTCGCACCGCCCGCCCGCGGAGCCTGACCTCGCCGAGATGAACCGCGGTGTCGTTCGATCATGGTCGTTCAGGCCACCGAGCCGCTCCGGCCGGCGGCGTAGTCGGCCTGGGCCTTGCGGATGCCGGCGTGGAAGCGCTCGCTGAAACCGTCCTTGCGCTCGGCGGTCCAGGCGTAGGAGCGGTTCAGCGACTCGGTGGTACCGGTGAAGCGGGGCATGATCTCGTCGGCGAACAGCTCGTACTGCCGGGTCGTCGCGGCGGTGTCGGCCCAGTCGTGCGCGGTGAGCAGGAAGGTGCCGAATCCGCCGGTCAGCTCGACGAGCCCGCGGACGTACTCGTGGACCCGCTCGGGGCCGCCGATGCAGCCGTAGCCGGACTCGTTGACCCGGCGGACCAGCTCCTCGTGCGGGACCTCCTCGCCGGGGGCGATCATCTGCATCGGGGTCGTGACGTGCCGGTACGCCATGAAGTCAGCCAGCCCGAAGCGGGTGTCCTCCAGCGCCTGCTCGTCCGACTCCGCGAGGTGCACGTTGCCGACGATCGCCCAGTCGTCGCGGGACACGACCTGTCCGTGCGCGGCCGCCTCGGCCTCGGTGATGCCCCAGGTCTTCGCGAGCAGCTCGGCGGCCGCCGCCGAGGTCCCGCCGACGGACAGCAGCCCGAGGCCGTACCGGCCGGCCAGCTTCGGGCCCGACGGCGACATCGCGGCGGCCACGGCGAGCGGGATCCCCCCGGGGCGGTGGCCCCGCAGCTGCAGGCGGGCGTCGTCGAGGGTGAACCAGTCCGTCTTCCGGTACACCGGTCCCGGGGTCCCCAGCAGCTCGATGATCGCGTCGAGCGCCTCCTCCATCCGCGGCCGGAGCAGGTTGTAGTCCATGCCCATCATCTGCGAGTCCGCGACCAGCGCTCCCGGGCCGAACCCGATCCGGACGCGGCCGCGGGTCATGTGGTCGAGGAACGCGATCCGGTCCGCGACCATCAGCGGGTGGTGGTACGGCAGCGAGATCACGCCGCTGCACAGCTCGATCCGCGAGGTCCGCTGCGCGGCCGCGGCGATCATCAGCTCGGGGGACGGGATGTACTCGAAGCCGCCGCTGTGGTGCTCGCCGAACCAGACCTGGGAGTAGCCGAGACCGTCGAGCGCCTCGATGTGCCGCAGGTCCTGCTCGATCGCGACGGACGGGCTACGGCGGGGATTGTGGTACGGCGGCATGAACAGACCGAAACGCAACATGGCGGTTCTCCAGGGTCAGGAGGAGTGGACGACGACGCTGCGCAGGGTGCTGCCCTCGTACATCGCGGCGTAGCCGTCGTTGATCTCGTCGAGGGTGAACGTGCGGGTGATCAGCTCGTCGAGCTTGAGGTGGCCCGCCCGATAGAGGTCGAGCAGGGCGGGGACCGCCTTGGTGGCGGACCACGCGCCGTAGAGGCAGCCCTGGATCCGCTTCTGGTACGCGGACAGCTGAGCGAGGTCGAGGGGGATCGGGCTCGGTGCCCGTCCGGGGACCGCGGTGGCGACGACCGTGCCGTCCTTGCGCACCGCGTCGAACGCCTGGGCGATGTGCTCGCCCTTCAGTACGCTGGTGGTCACGACCGCCACGTCCGCCCCCTGGCCGTTGGTCAGCGACCGGGCGAGGTCGGCGGCCTCCTCGATCGTCTCGACGGCGTCCGTGGCGCCGAACTCCAGCGCGCTCGACCGGCGGAAGGGCAGCGGGTCCGCGGCGATGATCCGCACCGCGCCGGCGTGCCTCGCGCCCTGCACCGCGTTGATCCCGAGGCCGCCGCTGCCCATCACGATCACGACGTTCCCGGGCTCCACCCCGCCGGCGTTGACCGCCGAGCCCCACCCGGTGGGGACGCCGCAGCCGACGAGCGCCGCGGTCTGCAGCGGGATGTCCTTGTCGATCGGGATGCAGCACAGCTCGGGGACCACGCTGTACTGCGAGAACGTGCCCACGAACGCGGCCTGTGCGACGTCGCGGCCGTCGAGGTGCATCCGGTACGTGCCGTCGAGCATGGCGCCCTTCGGGATCAACGCACCCAGGTCGCAGAGGTTCTGCATCCCGCTCGCGCACCATCGGCAGCGCCCGCAGCCGGGGATGAACGCGGTCACGACGTGGTCCCCGGGCCTCAGCATGGTGACGCCGGGCCCCACCTCCTCGACCACTCCCGCCCCCTCGTGGCCGCCGCAGTAGGGCAGGACCTGGGTCGCGTTGTCGCCGGTCGCATGGTGCTCGTCGGAGTGGCAGAGGCCGGTCGCGACGTACCGGATCAGCACCTCGTTCGCGCGGGGCGCGTCGACGTCGACCTCGACGACCTCCCACTTGCCGGGCACCTCCATCAGCAGGGCGGCCCTGGACTTCATCGGTCCTCCTCCTCGTCGCGTCCGCACTGGACGCGGGGTCACTGGCCGAGCGCGGCCAGGGTGTCGTGGTCGGCGACGGCCGCGGCGTAGCGCTCGCCCATCAGCCGGCAGACCTCCTCGCCCTGCTTCTCGGGCGGGCACACGGCGAAGAGCAGGCCGTGCAGGTGGTGCCGGCGGTAGGCGGTCCACGCCTCGTCGAAGGCCGGGGCGGGGGCGCCCGTCGCCGCGAGCGCGGCCAGGTAGGTGCGCAGCAGGTCGCGTTCGCATGCCCGGCGGGTCTCCACGTCGAGCGCCCCGACCAGGAAGTACGCCGTGTCGTCCGACCACGGGCCGAGGCAGGCGACCTGCCAGTCGAGGAAGCGGATCACTCCGTCGACGAGGTAGGTGTTGCCGATGTGCGGGTCGCCGTGGGCGAGGGACTGGACCTCGCCGTCGTCGATCTCCCACAGCCGGTGCATCGCCCGCTCGACGCGCCGCCGGTCCCGCATGGCGGGGGTGAAGCTGTCCGTGGTGGGGCGCTCCATGGCCGTCGCCCAGTGGGTCTCGGACAGGAAGCCCGTCACGACGGTCCGGTACTGCGGCGAACCGACGACGAGCCAGGCCGTCGCCCCCGGGCCGGTGCGGTCCCAACTCCGCCCGTGCATGTGGGCCAGCAGCTCCAGCGCGGCCGCGACCTGGTCCGGCGTGTAGCGGTCCTGCGGACGACCGAAATCGATCCCGGGCCCGCGGAGGTCGTCGAGCACGACGAGGCCCTGCTCACCCTGGTCGTCGACCTCGGTACCCCAGCAGCGCGGCACGGTGTCGCCGAGCGCGGGCGCGATGTCGGCGTAGAAGCGGGCCTCGGCGCGGTAGCCGCGGTGGCCGAGGGCGCGCAGGGCGTCGTCGAACCCGCCCTTGAGGCACAACGCCTCCGGTGGTCCGCCGGGCGGGTTCGCCGCGTACCGGACCCGCAGCATGACCTTGGTCGCGGTGCCCCGGGTGACGGAGTCGACCGCCACCTCGGCGACCTCGACGCCCGGGGTGGTGCCCGCGAGGATCCCGGTCAGCCACTCCGGCGTGATCCCCTCCAGGGCGGTGGGGGACCGGACCGCGGTGCGCTGTGCCGATGATCCGCTCGCACGCTCGCTCATCGGACCTTGGCGTGTGTGGTCGGGACGTCGGCGTAGAGCTCCCGGATCTCGCGGCGCGCGATCTTGCCGCTCGCCATGCGCGGCAGCGGTTTCGCGGCGTGGACCACGTACCGGGGAACCTTGTAGCCGGCCAGGTGCTCGCTGCAGTGGGCGACGACGGTCGCCGCGTCCGGTGCGCCGAGGCCGTGCACGACGGCAGCGGGGGTCTCGCCGAACCGCTCGTCGGCCACGGGGACCACGCACACCTCGTCGACCCCGGGCAGCCCGGCGATCACGTTCTCGATCTCCGACGGCGCGATGTTGTACCCACCGGAGATGATCAGGTCCTTGACGCGGTCGACCATCCGGATCAGGCCGGTCTCGTCGGCCACGCCGAGGTCGCCGGTGTGGAACCAGCCACCCCGCCACGCCGCCTCCGTCGCCTCGGGGTTCCGCCAGTAACCTGGCGTGATCGACGGGCCCCTCGCGACGATCTCGCCCTCCTCGCCGGGGTCGCACTCGGTCCCGTCCGCCCGGACGACGCGGTGCGGGGTGAAGACCGAGCCGCGGCCCACCGCCTCCGGGTGCGCGATCGCCTCCTCCACGGGGTTCATCGACGAGAGCCCGTGCAGCTCCGTCATCCCGTAGGACTGCCGCAGCACGACGCCCTTGTCCAGCCAGACCTTGAGGTTGTCCGGGGACACGCGCGCACCGGCGACGGTCGCGAGCCGGATGCAGGAGAGGTCGGCCTCGGCGAACTCGGGAAGCGCCGACATCTGCTCGAACAGCAGCGGGACCCCGCACACGACCTCGACGCGCTGCTCGCTGATCCGCTGCAACATGGCCTTGGCGTCGAAGCCGCGCTCGTAGAACAGCGTCATGCCGCGGGTCAACGGGTGCAGGACGTGCCAGGGCAGTCCCGGCATCCCGGACATCGACAGCACGAAGATCATCCGGCCACCCGGGCGCATCACGGGCTCGGTCACCGCGAACTCGGTAAGGAAGCTGACGAAGCTGCGGTGCGAGAGCGTCACGCCCTTGGGCTTCGACGTGGTGCCGCTGGTGTAGACGATGATCGCGACGTCGTCCGGCGCCACCGGGGGCGGAGGCACCGGGATGTGCGGTTCGGTCCGCTGTGCGGCGAAGGACTCCATCGACAGGAACTGCACGTCGTCGTCGCCGATGGCCTCCGCCATCCGCTCGGCCGACGCCTCGTCGGCGACCACCGCGACGGGCTCCGCGTCGGTGAGCTGGTGACGGAACTCCGTCGCCGTGAAGCGGTTGTTGAACGGGACGGCGATCGCCCCGAGTTTCAGGGCCCCGATCGCCGCGGCGATCCACTCGAGACTGTTGGCGCCGACGAAGCCGACCCGGTCACCGGTGCCGACGCCGAGTGCGGCGAGCCGGCGGGCGGCGTTGTCGGTCCAGCGGTCGAGGGTCGCGTAGTCCACCTCGTCCGCGCCGTCGAAGACGATCGCGAGGCGCTCGGGGTTGTTGCGCGCCCACCAGCGGACGCCGTCGGTGATCATGCGTTTCTCCCGGTGGTGGGCAGGAGAAGACGGGGCCGAAAGCGCGACGAGACGGAACACGAAGGCATTCGTCCGCACTCCTGTCTGCATTGACGAGGTATCGCACGGAATTGTTCGGGAAATCGCCGAACGAAAACTTACCTTACGTAGGTAGGTAGAGGGGTGTCAAGGGTCGGCCGGTACGCCCGGATCAGGGGCGGCGGCGGCCGAGGCGCGGGTCGTCGATGCCGCGGAGGAAGGTCCGGATCGACTCGGCCCACAGCGTCTCGGGATCGAGGTCGTTGGCCTCGATCGCCCGCGTGAGCGCCGGCTCCGACCCGGGGTCGACGTCGGGGAAGATCTCCTTGCGGGTCGCGGGGCGCTTCATCGCCTCGGTCAGCGCGGCGCCCAGGGTGAAGCGGTCGAGACCGTCGAGCACGAGAACCTGCAGGTGGTCAGGTACGCCGACCTCGGAGAGGAACGCGGCCGAGATCTCGTAGACGGGGGCGAAGACGTCCCGCGGCATGAACTGGAGCAGTACGGGGGCCGCGTTCGCGTGCCGCAGGATCGTCCGCCGGAAGTTGAGGCTCTGGGTGACGAAGTACTCGACCCAGTCGTCCGGGTCCCGGTGTCGCGGCCGGGGCGTCTCCAGCACGATCGCCCGGGCGACCGCCTCGAGGATCGAGGCCTTGTCCGGGAAGTGGTAGTAGAGCGACGGCGCCTGCACGTTCATCTCGCGGGCGAGGCGCTTCAGGCTGAACGCCTCCAGGCCCTCCTCGTCGATGATCGCCAACGCCGACGACACGATCGACGAGTAGCTCAGGAGAGGCTGGGCGGGCCGCGGCATGGCGGGAGTATGGCGCACCCGCGATCACCTCGGGTCTCCTCATCACCTATTTGCGTAAGGTACGGTCCGCTGGATTCGGGACCTGGCCTGGTCCCGGCGGCGGGAGGGCCGGCCATGGGTGTGCTGGACGGGAAGATCGCTCTGGTGACCGGGGGAGCCTCGGGGATCGGGCTGGCGTCGGCGCGGGCGTTGGCGGAGGCGGGCGCGGCGGTGGCGATCGCCGACCTCGACCCCGATCGCGGAGTGGCTGCGGCGGAGGAGCTGGCCGCCGACGGTGCGCGCAGCCTGTTCGTGCGCGTGGACGCGACCGCGGAGGCGGAGGTCGCGGACATGGTGGGCCGGGTCGTCGACGAGTTCGGCGGGCTCGACCTCGCCCTGAACAACGTCGGCCGGGGTGAGCTCGGCCGCACCGTCACCACCACCTCGCTCGAGAGGTGGAACTGGATCCTCGGCATGTCGCTGACCTCGGCGTGGCTGGGCATGAAGTACGAGATCCCCGCCATACGGGCCCGCGGCGGGGGCGCGATCGTCACCATGGCGTCGAGCGCGGGGGTGAGTCCGCAGACGACCGCCTCGCCGGCCTACGCCGCCGCCAAGGCCGGCGTGGTCCATCTGACCCGGTACGCCGCCAAGCAGTACGCGGCGGAGGGGATCCGGGTGAACGCCGTCGCGCCCGGGTTGACCCTCACCCCTACCGTCGAGGCGTGGTTCACCCCCGAGGCGGTCGCCGAGCAGGTGTCGAGCGGGCAGTTCGTCGAGCGCGCGGTGCGGCCCGAGGAGGTCGCGGCCGCCGTCGTGTACCTCTGCTCGCCCGCCGCCGCGATGGTCACGGGGCACACGCTGCCGGTCAGCGGGGGTGTGGCATGAGGCCACCGTTGACAACGTTCTATCTACACTCGTAAGGTAAAGATCGGTCGTCACGGAATTCCCTGTGACCGTGTTGTCCGCGCCGTTTCTGGGGCCGATTCTGCGCCCATTTTCCGGAGCCTGCCCGACGAGGGGGAGTGCACGTCGTGACCTTCGATCTGTACGTGGACGGGGCGTGGACCGCCTCGGCGAGCGCCGAACGGGTCGAGGTGCTGAACCCGGCCACCGAGGAGCGGATCGGCGACGTGCCCGCGGGCTCACCCGCGGACGTCGACCTGGCGGTCGCCGCGGCCCGGCGGGCCCTGGAGGGGTGGGCCGCGACGGACCCCGGCGAGCGGGCCAAGCTCGTCTCCCGGCTCGCCGACGAGGTGGAGCGTCGGCAGGAGGAGTTCACCGACATCGTCGTGGCCGAGGTCGGCACGCCGCGTCGCACCGCCCGCTGGGCCCAGGTCGGGCTCGGCATCGTCGACCTGCGGGAGGCAGCGGCCGCGGCCGCGGACTTCCCGTGGGAGGAGCCGCTGCGCACCTCGCTGATCGTGCGCGAGCCGGTCGGCATCGTCGGGGCGATCACGCCCTGGAACTACCCGCTGCACCAGATCACCGCGAAGATCGGCGCGGCGTTCGCCGCCGGCTGCACCGTCGTGGTCAAGGCCAGCGAGGTCGCCCCGCTCACCGCACGGGCGCTCGCCGAGGCGATCGACGCCGTCGGGGTCCCGCCGGGGGTGTTCAACCTGGTCAACGGCTACGGGCCGGTCGCCGGCGAGGCGCTCGCCGTGCACCCGGACGTCGACATGGTCAGCTTCACCGGGTCGAACGCCGTCGGCAAGCGGATCCTCGAACTCGCCGCGGCCACCGTGAAGCGGGTGTCGCTGGAGCTCGGCGGCAAGAGTGCTGCGGTCCTGCTCGACGACCTGTCCGACGAGGAGTTCGCCGAGGCCGTCCCGCACACCGTGCGGGCCTGCTACATGAACGGTGGACAGTCCTGCAACGCGCAGACCCGGATGCTCGTGCCGCGTGCCCGGCTCGGGCAGGCGGAGGCGCTGGCGAAGGCCGCGGCGGAGGTCTATGTCCCCGGCGACCCCACTGCGGACGCCACCAAGCTCGGTCCCGTGGTCACCGCCGCGCAGCGCGACAAGATCCTGAACTACGTGCGAACGGGCCTCGAGGAGGGGGCGAAGCTGGTCACCGGCTCGTCCGAAGCGCCCGCAGGTCCGGGTTTCTTCGTCGCCCCGACCGTTCTCTCCGATGTCGCACCGACGGCCACCGTCGCGCAGGAGGAGATCTTCGGCCCGGTCCTGTCGATCATCCCGTTCGACTCCGAGGAGGAGGCCGTCGCCATCGCGAACGGCACGATCTACGGGATCGCCGGGGCGGTCTGGTCCGCGGACCCGGCCCGGGCACAGGCCGTCGCGCGCCGGCTGCGCGCGACCCAGATCGAGGTCAACGGCGGCCGGTTCAACGGCGCGGCCCCGTTCGGCGGCTTCAAGCAGTCCGGTCACGGTCGCGAGGGCGGCGCGTTCGGCCTCGACGAGTTCGTCGAGATCAAGAGCCTGCAGCTGTAGGGCTGCGTCTTGACCTCGGCAACCTAACCCAATAAGGTGACGTCGACCACGCACCGGAACGGTGCGCGGCGGCGCCACCATCAACCGGGCGATACGTGGAGCGGGCCTCTTTCCAGGGCCGCGCGAGCGGATTCTCCCGGTCACATTTTCCCGTTCCCGACAATCGTCGACGACGACGAGCCGGAGCCGTCCACCACCACGGCATCATCCACAGTGGAGGGCGGCCCTCAGGAGGAGGGCCCCGATGGTGTACGCCGACCTGCCCTACGACGCGGAGACGAAGGCCGGGTTCGCCCGCGCCCTCTTCGACCACCTCGACCACGGCACGACCGACCTCGCGCCCGAGGTCCTCGAGATCGACGCGCGGGTCTACTCGGACCCCGCCCTCGCCGCGCGGGAGCGCGCCGATCTGTTCGGCCACGTGCCGATCATCGCCGCCCACGGCAGCGAGCTGCCGAACCGCAACGACTTCCTCGTGGCCCAGCTGCCGAACAACGAGGTGGTGCTGGTCCGCCAGGCCGACGGCCAGGTGCGCGGCTTCGTCAACACCTGCCGGCATCGCGGCGCGCGGCTGGTGAACGAGGACACCGGCTCGCGGCGGTTCTTCTCCTGCCGCTACCACGGCTGGTCCTACGCCGGGGACGGCTCGCTGCGGGCGATCGCGGACGAGCCGACCTTCGGCGAGGTCGACAAGTCCTGCCTGGGCCTCAAGGAGGTGCCGGTCGAGGAGCGGCACGGCTTCGTCTGGGTCGTCGACTCCGCGGCGGACGACCGGAAGATCGACGTCGGCGAGTGGCTCGGCCCGGAGTTCGAGGCGTCCCTCGGCGCGCTGGAGATGGACCGCTACACCTGCTACGTCGCGGGGAACTTCGACGTGGACATCAACTGGAAGGTGCTCATGGACGCCTTCCTCGACGGCTACCACATCGCGTACGCCCACACCGGCACCGTCGCGCCGTACTTCTACAACAACCTGCAGACCTGGCAGCCGATGGGCCGGCACGGCCGCATGGTCTCCGCGCGCAAGAGCGTCGACAAGGTCCGCGGGCAGGACCCGGAGACGGCCGAGATCGACCGGCACATCACCGTCGCGCACTTCCTCATGCCGAACATGAGCGTGCTCCGCCAGCCGGACCACCTCGAGGTGCTCAACTTCGTGCCCGCGCCGGGCACCGCCGCCGGCACCCGGATGCAGATGCGGATCCTCACCCGTGAGCCCGCCGTGACCGACGAGCAGAAGGCCCGCTGGGACAAGAACTGGAACATCCTCATGGCCGTGCTGCGGGACGAGGACCTCGTGGTCAACGAGGGCCTGCAGAAGGCCGTGTCGAACACCGACATCGGCCCGCTGCTCTTCGGCCGCAACGAGATCGCCAACCAGCACTTCCACCGCTGGATGGCGGCCGCGCTGGACGACCCCCGGCACTGGGGATGAGGAGGGGACCCGTGGAGTACAGCTTCCACGCCCACCGGATCACCGGGGGCATCGGCGCGGACGACCGTTACTGGGAGTCCCTGGAGGAGGGCGAGTTCCGGCTGCCCCGCTGTGCGGACTGCAAGCGCTGGATGTGGCCGGCGCACTTCCGCTGCGGGCACTGCGGCGCCTGGGACCAGCTCTGGGAGCCGGTGGAGATGAGCGGGCGGATCTACTCCTGGACCCGCGCCCACTACGCGTTCGACCGCACGAAGGAGCGCACCGAGGACCTCCCGTACGTCGTGGTCGTCGCGGAGGTGCCGGCGGCCGACGGGGCCCGGGTGGTCGGCGTGCTCGCCGGGCCGGACGAGGGCGTGCACGTCGGTGCGGAGGTGCGCGGGCACATCGACCCGCCGTCGGAGAAGTCGAAGGGGTACCCGGCCGTGCGGTGGAGCGTGGTGAACTGATGGTCGGCGCGATCATGCGAGGGACGACGGCGGTCGTCGGCGTCGGCGAGACGCCCTGGTACAAGCGGGGCACGTCGGGTGAGCCCGCGTTGAAGCTGGCACTGCGCGCCATCGTGGCCGCCGCGGAGGACGCCGGGATCGACCCGTCGGAGATCGACGGGTTCGTGTCCTACGGTTCCGAGCGCAACGACGGCCAGCGCATGATGCCCGCGCTCGGCACCAAGGAGCTGCGCTTCGGCGCTCTGGTGTGGACGCACGGCGGCGGGATCCCGGGTGCGCTGGGCCTCGCGGCCACGGCGATCGTCACCGGGCAGGCGGACGTGGTCGCGGTGTACCGGGCGATGTCGGAGTACCGCGGCCGCCGGCTGCGCGTGGACGTGGCGCAGGACGACACGTCACCCCAGCACCTGGTCAACGGCCTGGACTCGCCCGCACAGCTGTGCGCGTTGCGGTCGATGCGGCTGATCGAGGCCGAGGGCGTGCCCGCGCGCACGTTGCGGGACATGGCGCTGGCCTCGTACCACCACGCGAAGCGCAACCCCCGGGCGATCGGCCGGGACACCGAGCTCGACGCCGAGACCTACGAGGAGTCCCGCTGGGTCTCCGAGCCCTACCACCTCTTCGACTGCTCCCGGGAGAACGACGCCGGGTCCGCCGTCATCCTGGTGTCCGCGGAGCGGGCGAAGGACCTCAAACAGAGGCCCGCCTACCTGCTCGGCGCGCCGATGGGTGCCGCGTCGGGCTGGGGGATGCGCGAGGAGAGCGGCAACCCGTACTGGTCGGCAGGCTTCCAGGGCGTGGCCGACCGGCTGTGGGCGGACACCGGCTACGGGCCGGGCGACGTCGACGTCGCGCAGATCTACGAGAACATGACCGGGATGGGCGTGTCGGCCCTGATCGAGCACGGCTTCTGCACGCCGGAGGGCGCGGGCGAGTTCGTCACGTTCGACAACCTCATCGCCCCGAACGGCGGGCTGCCGATCAACACCTCCGGCGGCAACCTCGCCGAGGGCTTCATCCACGGCATGAGCCTGGTCGGCGAGGCCGTCCGGCAGATCCGGGGCACCTCCACCAACCAGGTGGCCGACGCGAACCTGTCCCTGATGACCGGCGGCCCGGGCGACCCGGTCGTCTCCACGGCGCTGTTCGCGAGCGCGGCGGCCCTCTGATGCGCCGCGTGGTGACCGGCGAGGGCGGACCATCCCCGCGGGCACGACCGGCGAGGACCCGGACGACATCGTGCAGAGCACGGGGGAGCGGCCGGGCTTCCATTCGACGGACCCGGTCGACGTGAACGTGGTCCTGTCCGGCGAGGTCGTGCTCGAGCTCGACGAAGGCGAGGTCGCGCTGCGTGCCGGCGATCTCGTCGTGGTGAACGGCAGCAGGCACGCCTGGCAGAACAGGTCGTCGGAGCCGGTGCGGGTGCTCTCGACGATCGTCGGGGGCACCCGCACACCCACCACCTGACGTACTCGACGACGAGTCCAAGGAGCCACCAATGTCCCGACCTGCCGCGCGTACCGCGGGGTCCAGGGCGGTCGTCCTGACCTGCCTCGCGGTCACCGTCCTCGACGGCATCGACCTGCTCATGTTCGGCGCCGTCATGCCCGTCCTGATCCAGAACAAGGAATGGGGCATCACAGCGGTCGAGGCCGGATTCATCGGCAGCCTCTCGCTGATCGGAATGATGCTCGGCGCGATGCTCGCCGGGTACCTCACCGACATCGTCGGCCGCCGACCCATCGTGCTCGCCTGCGTCGCGAGCTTCAGCATCTTCACCGGACTGTGCGCGGTGGCGACGAACCTGCAGATGTTCGGCGCCTTCCGCCTGCTGGCCGGCCTCGGCTTCGGCGGGGCGCTGCCCACGGTGATCGCGCTGACGATGGAGTACGTGCGGATCGAACGCCGCCAGTTCTACAACGGTGTGATCCAGACCGGCTTCCCGATCGGTGGCGCGATCATCTCGGTCATCGCGATCTTCGTCATCCCGGCGTTCGGCTGGCACTCGCTCTTCGCGGCCGCTGGTGTCATCGGGATCGGGCTGTTCGTGGTGGCCTACCGGAACCTGCCGGAGTCACTCGCCTTCCTCGTGGCCCGTGGCCGGCACGAGGAGGCGCAGGCGCTGGCCGAGCGGTACGACCTGGGTCGGAGCGCGGAGTCGGCCGTCGCGCTGCAGGCGGCTCCGCCCGTCGCGGACGGCCGGCGGCGGTCCGCCCTGCGGACCCTGTTCGTCCCGGGCTTCCGCCTCGCCACCGTGCTGTTCCCCCTGATCAGCTTCTTCGGGCTGCTCGTCTCGTACGGCATGAACACCTGGATCCCGCAGATCCTCCGGTCCACCGGCTACGACCTCGGCTCCGCGCTCACCTTCCTCCTGGCGTTCAACATCGGCAGCGCCATCGGCATGGTCGTCCTGACCGGGCTGGCGGACCGCTTCGGCTCCCGCAAGGTGATCTCGACCGGCTTCGTCCTGGGCGCGTTGGCCGTCGCCACGCTGACGCTGGGGCCGGCGCAGGGCGTGGTGTTCGCCCTGGTGCTCCTGATCGGCTTCTGCGCCTCGTCGCAGACCGCCGTCTACGGGTTCGCGGGGATCTACTACCCGGCTGCCTCGCGCGGGACCGTCCTCGGCCTCTGCACCGGCCTCGGCCGGCTCGGCGGCGTCGTCGGGCCGATCATGGTCGGTCTGATCATGGCCACCTCCGCCGGCGCGACCGGCGCCTTCTGGGCCTTCGCGGCCGTGGGTCTCGCGGCGTCCGTCCTCGTGGCCGCCGTGCCCCGGACCGGGCTGGCCGATCGCCGGCCCGAGGCGCGTCCCGTCGTCGAACCGGGCGCCTCCGAGTCGCCGGCGACCGCATGAGTACGAGCGAACGCGCCGCACTGTCCGCCGAGCAGCTGTACGGCACCTGGGACCTGGTCCGCTTCGTGCGGCTCGTCGACGGCGAGGTCATCGGCGACGTCCTCGGCCCCGACCCGGTGGGCCGCATCAGCTACCAACCCGACGGGCGGGTGACCGCGCTGCTGATGCAGCGTGACCGCGCCTGGCCCGCCGACGGCGACTTCCTGCAGGTCGACGACGCGACGCGCGGCGCCGCGGCCCTGGGCTTCGTCGGGTACGGCGGCTGGTTCGAGCTGGCGGGGGACACGGTGACCCACCACCTCGACATCTCCCTCTACCCGGAACACCCGGGCACGGACCTGGTGCGGGTCGCGCGCCGGGAGGACGGGCTGCTGGTGCTGCGCACGGAGGAACGCCGAACCCGGTCCGGACGGCTGCTGTACGACGAGCTGAAGTGGCGCCCGCTCGCCGGTCGTCCCTACCCGCGTTCGCCTCTCATCGAGGAGTGACCAGTGGACGGAGCCGTCCGCATCACCGAGGTCGTCGACCGGAGCCGGCTCTCCGGCTTCCAGCGGCGGGTCCTCGCGATCTGTTGCCTGCTGACCTTCGCCGACGGGCTCAACGCCCTCTCGATCGGCTACACCATCCCGGCGCTGGCCCAGGACTTCCGCACAGGGCCCGAGGCGTTCGCGATCGTGGTCGTCGCGGCGCTCGTCGGTGAGCTGGTGGCCGAGTTCGTGCTGGTCCCGCTCGCCGACGTCGTCGGGCGTCGCCGGGTGATGCGGTTCGGCATCCTGCTGTTCGGCGTCGCGACGGTGCTCTGCTTCCTGGCCGGCTCGGTGACCGAGCTGGCGGTCCTGCGGTTCCTCGCGGGCATCGGGGTCGGGGCCTCGGTGCCCACCTGCGCGGCCCTCGCCGCGGAGTTCACCCCGAGCAGGCTGAAGGCCACGATCCAGACCGTGGTCAGCGTCGGGGCCGCGGGCGGCGGCATGGTGATCGGGTTCATCGCGGCAGCGGTCGTCCCGCGGTTCGGCGGCGCGACGCTGCTGCTCATCGCCGGCGCGCTCCCGCTGCTGCTCCTGCTCGCGACCTGGTTCCTGCTCCCGGAGTCGATCGAGTTCCTCGCGCGGAAGCGGCGGTACCCGACCGTCGCCCTACTGCTCGGTCGCGTCGATCCGACGCGGAGCTACCCGATCGAGGGTCCGTACCCCGTGGAGGGCCCGACCGGACCCGGCGGTCTGCGCCGAATCGGCGTGCTGTTCCGCGACGGGTTCGCCGGACGGACGCTGACCGTATGGTTCATGTTGTTCTTCGCCCTGTTCACCAGCTACTTCATCTTCAGCTGGCTGCCCTCGCTGCTCGGTCGGGCGGGGGTGGGGGAGGCCGGTGCGGCGCTCGCGACCTCGGTCGCCTCGCTCGGCGGGATCCTGGGCGGGATCACGCTGGGCGTTCTGATGGACCGGCTGCGGCCGCGCGCGGCGATGATCGCGGCGGGCCCGGTGGTGCAGATCGTCGCGGCGATCCTTCTGGTCCTCGCCCTCGGTGCGGGCGCGCCGGACGGGCTCGTCGTCCTGATCGCGTTCTTCTACGGGTTCGGGTCGCTCGGCACCGCATCGGCGGTCACCGCGTTGGCAGCCCTCGCCTACCCGACGCCGATCCGGGCGATCGGGCTGGGCTGGGCCACCGGATTCTCCCGGATCGGTGGCCTGTTCGCGCCTGCTCTCGGGGGCGCCCTGATCGCGGCGGGCCTGCCCACCCCGACCATCCTCGCGATCTCCCTCGCGGCCCCGGTGGTGGTGGGTGCGCTCGCCGTCGTCTATCGGGTCGCCGAGGTCCGCCGGTCCCGGTCCGTCCGCCTCGCACCGACGTCCGTCCTGTCCTGATCGCGCTGCGCCCCACCAGGAGGCCCTGTGCCCACCCGAACCGAGGACGTCCCCGCCGAACTGGTGGTGGACTTCGACATCGCCGATCCCGCCCTCGCCGTCCCACACGAGACGCTGGCCGCGTACCAGGAGAAGACCCCGGTCGCCTGGTCGCCGCGGCACGGTGGGCACTGGATCCTCACCCGCTACGACGACTGCCACGAGGCCTGCCGGAACTGGGAGGTCTTCTCCGTCGAGAACGCGCAGGTCCCGCGCATCACCACCGAGCCCTCGATCCCGAACGAGATCGACCCGCCCGCGCACAAGCACTACCGGGACGTGCTCAACCCGTTGTTCAGCCCGCGCCGGATGAAGGCCCTCGAGGACCGGATCCGCGCGGTGGCCGTCGAGCTGATCGACGCCTTCGCCGCGCGGGGGACCTGCGAGTTCGTGACCGAGTTCGCGCAGCCGATCACAGCGGGCACGTTCGTCGCGCTGATGGGCTGGCCCGCCGAGCACGCCCCGCAGTTCGACCGCTGGACCACCGACATGCTCGTCGGGAAGCCGGGGGCATCCCCGGAGGAGGACGCCCGGGTCCGCTCGGAGGCCAACGACGCGGTGTTCGCCTACTTCGGCGACATGATCGCCCGGCGGAACGACCCGCGCCCGGACGACGTCATGTCCGTGCTGTTCACCGCTCGGTACGACGACGAGCGCCCGCTCACCGACACGGAGCTCCAGAAGATGTTGTGGCTGCTGATGGTCGGGGGCCTGCACACCGTCCGCGGGGTGCTGTCCTTCGGGATGTTGCACTTCCTGCGCGACCTCGCCCAGCGGGACGCCCTGATCGCCGATCCCGGCCTCGCCGGTGCCGCGGCGGAGGAGCTGCTGCGCATCGACTCGCCGGTCGCGCTCGGCAGGCTCGTGAAGAAGCGGACGGTCGTGCGCGGGGTGACCCTCGAGCCCGGCGACCGGGTGCTGCTGATGTCGTCGGCCGCGGGCCGGGACCCCGCCGAGTTCGAGGACCCGGGCACTCTCCGGCTCGACCGCCCGACCAACCGCCATCTGGCGTTCGGGGCCGGAATCCACCGCTGCGTGGGCTCCCACCTGGCCCGCATCGAGATCCGCACGGCGCTGGAGGAGATCCACCGCCGGATGCCCGACTACGAGCTGGACGGGGATCCGGTCTTCCACCACAGCCAGGTGCGAGGGCTCGAGTCGCTGCCCCTGCGCTTCACCCCGTCCCGATGAGCGCGGCGGCGAAGCTCGACTTCCACAGCCGTCGGGCGCTGGTCACCGGCGCCGCCTCGGGCATCGGCCGGGCGACGGCACACTGGCTCGCGGACGCCGGGATCGCGGCACTGGTCCTCGTCGACGTCGACAAGGACGGCCTGGCCGCGCTCGACCTGCCCTGCGGGGTGGAGCGGGTGGTCGGCGACGTCGGCGACCCGGCGCTGTGGGAGCGGATCGAGGCCGAGACGCCGCGGCTGGACCACGCCGTGCTGAACGCCGCCGTGAACGCGACCGGGCTCCCGGTGGCGGAGACGTCGGTGGACCAGTGGCGTCGGGTCATGGGCGTCAACCTGGACGGGGTGTTCTACGGCCTGCGCTGCGCCCTGCGGCTGCTGCAGCGCGGGACGGGCGGCAGCGTCGTCCTGACCTCCTCGGTCGCGGGAATCCGACCGATGGAGAACACCGCGGACTACGGGACGGCGAAGGCGGCACTCCTCCACCTGGCGAAGATCGCGGCGCTGGAGAACGCCGATCGCGGCATCCGGGTCAATGTGGTCGTGCCCGGCAGTGTGGACAGCGGGATATGGGACGCCCAGCCGGCGTTCCGGAAGGCCGTCGCGGACCGGGGCGGGGACCGTGCCGACCTCGTCGCGGAGCTCGGCGCGCTCAACACCCCGCGCGGCCGTTGGGCGCGGCCGGAGGAGATGGCGGACTCCATCGGCTTCCTCCTCTCCGACCTGGCCGCCAACGTGACGGGCGCCCACCTGGTCAGCGACGGCGGGATCTCCCTGGTCAGCGCCCGGAGCCGGATGCCGGAGCCACGGTGACCGCGATCGACCCGGAGCTCGCGCCAGTCCTGGAGCGGATGCCCACGCGGCCGTTCGGCGCGGACACCCTCGAAGCCGACCGGGCGGGGATGCGCGCCGTCTGGTCCGCCGCGTCCCCGCCGCCGGAGGACGGGGTCACACGGTCCGAGCGACGGGTGCCCGGCACGGACGTCGGGGTCGTGGTCTTCGAGCCTGCCGTGCGGACAGGTGTGGTGCCCGCGCTCCTCTTCATCCACGGCGGCGGGTTCGTGGGGGGCACGGCCGACAACGGGGCGCCGTTCAACCGGCGGATCGTGGCTGAGCTGGGCGTCGTGGTCGTCTCCGTCGACTACCGGCTCGCGCCCGAGGCGCGCTACCCGAGCCAGCTCGACGACTGCGACGCCGTACTCCGCTGGCTGCACGCCGATCCGGGAGCGCTCGGCATCGACCCGAGCCGGATCGCGGTGGAGGGCGTGAGCGCGGGCGGCGCGCTCGCGGCGGCGCTCGCCCTGCGCGTTCGCGACGAGTGCGAGCTCCCGCCGCTGGTCCTGCAGTCGTTGATCTACCCGATGCTCGACGACCGCGGCGTGGAACCGGACGGGGTCACCGGGGAGATCGCCTGGTTCCGGGAGAGCAACGACTTCGGCTGGTCCTGCCTGCTCGGCGCCGATGCGGTGGGTGGGCCGGACGTCTCGCCCTACGCCGCCCCGGCGCGCGCGACCGACCTGTCCGGGCTGCCGCCCACCTACATCGGCGCCGCCGGCCTCGACCTGCTGGTCTACCAGGACCTCGACTACGCCACACGCCTGATCGCGGCGGGCGTCCCGACCCAGGTGGAGGTCTACCCGCGGACCTTCCACGGCTTCGACGTGGGATCGGCGCGGGTGAGCGAGGACTTCAGGCGCAGCCGCCTCGCCGTGCTGCGACGCGCATTCGGCCTCGACGGAGGGGACACCCCATGACGACCTGTGGACCCTCGTCCACGCCCACCGACCTCGACCTCCCGGCCCTGCGCGAGAAGTACGCCGCGGAGCGGGACAAACGGCTCCGCAAGGAGGGCTCGGCGCAGTACGTCCACACCGGACGCGGGGAGCGCGACGACTTCTTCGAGAAGGACCCGCACAGCCGACCGGTCGTGCGCGACCCGATCCACGACGACGTCGAGGTCGTGGTGGTCGGCGGCGGGTTCGCCGGGCTGCTCACCGGGGCGCACCTGAAGAAACTGGGCGTCGAGGACGTGCGCATCGTCGACATGGGCGGCGACTTCGGCGGTGTCTGGTACTGGAACCGGTACCCCGGGATCCAGTGCGACAACGAGGCGTACTGCTACGTCCCGCTCCTCGAGGAGCTGAACGCCATGCCGTCCAAGCGGTTCCCGGACGGCGCCGAGATCTACGAACACTGCCGCGCCATCGGCAAGCACTTCGGCCTGTACGACGGCGCCCTCTTCGGCACCATGATCCGCGCGATGCGGTGGGACGAGACGATCCGGCGTTGGCGCGTCACCACGAACCAGGCCGACGAGCTGCGGGCCCGCTACGTCGTGATGGCGATCGGCCCGTGGAGCAAGCCGAAGCTGCCCGGGATCCCCGGGCTGCACGACTTCACCGGGCACACCTTCCACTCGGCCCGGTGGGACTACGGGTACACCGGGGGCAGCCCCGGCGACACGGTGCTGGACAGGTTGCACGACAAGCGCGTCGCGGTTGTCGGGACCGGGGCCACGGCGGTCCAGATCGTGCCGTACCTGGCCCGGTACGCGCAGCACCTCACGGTCTTCCAGCGCACGCCGTCCGCGGTGGACGCCCGCCGCAACCCACCCACCGATCCCGGGTGGGCGGCGTCGCTCGAGCCCGGGTGGCAGAAGCGGCGCCAGGCCGCCTTTCACGCGTTCGCCTCGGACCCCTTCCCCACGCTCTCGCCCGCGGAGGACGTCGCCTGCGACTTCTTCACCGAGGTCGGCCGGAACGTGTCCGCACGCATCGCGGGCCTGTCGCTCACCCCGGAAGAGCGCGCCGCGATCCGCGAGGAGGAGGACTACGGCGTCATGGAGCGGGTCCGCCGCCGGGTGGACGACATCGTGCACGACCCCGAGACGGCCGAGGCCCTCAAGCCCTACTACCGCTACCTGTGCAAGCGGCCCTGCTCCAGCAACGACTACCTGGAGGCGTTCAACCGGCCCAACGTCACGCTCGTCGACGTCTCCGCGACCAAGGGCATCGAGCGCATGACGGCGACGGGCGTGGTGACGGGCGGGCGGGAGCACGAGCTCGACTGCGTGATCTTCGCCAGCGGGTTCGAGATCTCCGCCCAGGACCAGCAGCTGGCCTCGGGCATCGACGCCATCGACGGCCGCGGCGAGCTCTCCCTCTACGACCACTGGCGGGACGGGTTCCGGACCCTGCACGGCTTGACGAGCCACGGGTTCCCGGGACTCTTCTTCACCGGGAACACCCAGGGCGGCGGCAACGCCAGCGTCACGGCGAACTACGTGCAGCAGGGCGAGCACATCGCCTACATCATCGCCGAGGCGAGCGCCCGCGGCGCCGCGACCGTCGAGCCGACCCGCGAGGCGCAGGACGCGTGGGTCGCGCTGATCAAGGAGCTCGCCCCGCCGAAGACCTTCCTCGAACAGTGCACGCCGGGCTACTACAACAACGAGGGCGGCGGCCACGGCGGCATCCGGCCCGCCACCGGCGAGCGGTACGGGCGCGGGTTCTACGAGTTCGACCGCCTGCTGCGGGAGTGGCGGGACGCGGGTGACCTGGCCGGGATCGAGCTGGTGCGCTGAGATGAGGATGGGGGCGGTGTTCCCGCAGTACGACGTGCTGCGGGACGCGGCCGACATCGCGGAGTTCGCGCGCGGGGTCGAGGAGCTGGGGCTGGACCACCTCCTCGTCTACGACCACGTGCTCGGCGTCGATCCGGCGGTCCGTCCGGAGTGGAACCACCTCTACCGGAACGACTCGGAGTTCCACGAACCCTTCGTGCTCTTCGGGTACCTGGCCGCCGTGTGCCGGCTCGAGCTGGTGACCGGCGTGCTGGTGCTGCCGCAGCGGCAGACCGCGCTCGTGGCCAAACAGGCGGCGCAGACGGACTGGCTCGCCCCGGGCGGCGTGCGGCTCGGGGTCGGCTTGGGCTGGAACGAGTCCGAGTACCGCGCGCTCGGCGTGCCCTTCGCCCGTCGCGGGGCGCGGATCGAGGAACAGGTCGAGCTTCTGCGGTCGCTGTGGTCGGCGCCGTCGGTCACGGCGCGGACGAGCGTGGAGGAGTTCGACGGTGTCGGCCTCGCGCCGCGGCCGCGCCGGGAGATCCCGGTGTGGCTGGCGGGGAAGGCACCCGCTGCGCTCGCCCGGGTGGGGCGGATCGCCGACGGCTGGTTCCCGTTGGAGAAGCCGGGCGCGGAGGCAGCCGCGCGGTTGGAGGCGGTGCGCCGGGCGGCACGCGAGGCGGGGCGCGGCGCGGCCGAGATCGGCGTCGAGCCGCGGATCCGGGTGCCGGGTCGACCCGCGAACGAGCTCGCGGCCGAAATCGGCTTCTGGATCGACCACGGCGCGTCGCACCTGTCGTTCAGCACGATGGACTCCGGCCTGAGGTCGGTGGCGGAGCACCTGCGCCATCTCGAGAGCGCGCTGAGCACGGTCTCGCGAGGAGGGTGAACCTCCCGTCCCCTCCCGGGCTCAGGCGCGGGCCAGGCGGACCGGGATCGCGTTCATCTGCACCGTCCCCGACAGCGGGTCGAGCACCGTGCCGTCGGTGAGGGTGTTGCTGTTGACCCCGGGCTTCCGTGCCGCGACCCGCAGCCGGGCGTGCGGGTCGTCGTGGCCCCAGCCGTGGCCCAGCGAGACGACGCCGGCGCCCACCTCGTCCGTCACCCGGACCGGGACCCGGATCTCGCCGGCGGCCGAGGTCACCAGCGCGACTCCGCCGTCGGTCAGGTCGTACGTCTCGGCGTCGGCGGGGGAGACGTGCAGCACCGACCGGTCCTTGCCCTTCGCGAGCGGCGAGACGTTGTGCAGCCAGGAGTTCTTCGACCGCAGGTCGCGCCGGCCGATCAGCAGCAGGGTGCCGGACTCGGGCTGCGGGACCTCGACCCGGGCGAGGGCCTCGAGGATCATCGGCGGGGCCAGCTCGATCGTGCCGGACGGCGTGCGGATCACCTCGTCCAGGCGTGGCTCGAGCGGCCCGAGGTCGACGCCGTGCGGGAACTCCAGCAGCCGGGACAGCGACAGCCCGCCGGGATCGCGGCCGAACCGGTCGCCGTAGGGCCCGGAGCGGATCCGCAGGTCCAGCAGCCGTCGCGGACCCCCGCCGGGCACCCCGGCGACGATCCCGGACTCCTCGGCGTCCAGGCTGCGCGCGATCGAGCGGCGGAGACCGGCCGCGATCTCGTCGTCGATCTCGTCGGGGTCGGCGTCGGCGCCGCGGCCCTCGTAGATCGCGCAGAGCCGGAGCAGGATCTCCCACTCCGAGAGCATCCCGTCGGGGACCGGGCGGGCGGGCGTGGAGAAGCGGGCGTAGTTGCGCTGCGCGTACTGGTAGAGGACGAGGTCGAAGTGGTCCCGGGTGAGAGAGCCCGGCGGCGGGAGGATCACGTCCGCGTACCGCGTCGTCTCGTTCAGATAGGGGTCGACGCAGATCAGCGCCTCGACCTCCGCGAGGGCGCGCTGCATCTGCGCGGAGTCCGGCAGCGAGCGTGCGAGGTTGCCGGCGTACACCACCAGGCCGCGGACGCGGCCGGGCCCGGGGGTGAGGATCTCCTCGGCCAGCGCCGCGACCGGGAGCTCGCCGAGCACCTCGGGATGCCCGCTCACCCGCGTCCGGTACCGCCCGACGGTGAACGGTCGCGCGGGCTTCGTGGCCTTCCGCGTGGTCGGGCCGCCGGTGACGGGCCGGGTGAACAGCAGCCCGCCCGGCCGGTCGACGTGTCCGCAGAGGACGTTGACGGCCTGCAGCGCCCAGCAGGTGAGGGTTCCGTACCTGTTCAGGGTGGTGCCGAGCCGGCCGTAGACGGCGGCCCGGTGGGCGGTGGCGAGCTCCTGGGCCAGGCGGGTGATCGTCTCCGGCGGGATGCCGCAGACGGCCGCCACGACGGCGGGCGGGTACGCCGCAACGGCCTCCCGCAGCTCGCGGAGCCCGCTGATGCGGCCCTCGGCCGCGCGGGGGCGCACCAGGTCCTCGGCGAACAGCACGTGCAGGAGCCCGAGGAAGAGGAACAGGTCGGTGCCCGGGCGGATCTGCAGGTGCTCGTCCGCCGCGGCGGCGGTCGCGGTCCGCGCCGGGTCGACGACGACCACGCGGCCGCCGCGGGCCCGCAGCGCCTTCAGCTTCCCGCGGTAGTCCGGGGCCGCGCCGATGCTGCCGTTGGACACGAGCGGGTTGCCGCCCACGATCACCAGCACGTCCGTGGTGTCGAGGTCCGGCACCGGGATGCTGCTGGGGTCGCCGAACAGCAGGGCCGCCGTGACGTTCTGCGGCAGCTGGTCCATGGTCGCCGGCGAGTAGGCCTGGATGCTGCCCAACGACCGGGCGAGTCGGCCCGCGAGCAGGGTGAACGCGACGTTGTGGCCGGTCGGGTTGCCGGTGTAGGCCGCGACCGAGTTGCGGTCGTCGGCGAGCAACGGGCTCAGCAGGCGGTCGACCTCGGCGAACGCCTCCTCCCAGGTCGCCTCGCGCAACTCCCCGTCGCGTCGCACGAGCGGGCGGGTCAGCCGGTCGGGATCGTCGTCGACGGCACCGAGCGAGGCGCCCTTCGGACAGAGGTAGCCCTTGCTGTAGACGTCCTCGGCGTCGCCGCGGACCGAGACCACCCGGTCGTCGGCGTCGAGGGTGACGGAGAGGCCGCACATGGCCTCGCACAAGGGGCAGCCGCGGGTGACCGTGCGGAGCGGGATCGAGCTGCTCGTGGCGGGCCGGGTGACGGTCTCGCTGGTCATCGAGCGGGCCTCCTCGCCTGTATCTAACGACTATAGGTTAAGGCTGCCGGCGGGGCGGGTCAACCGTGGTCGTGCGCCGTGAGCCAGGCCCGGTGCTCGGCCGAGGGGGCGCCCCGCTCGCGGACTGCGAGGTGGCCGGACCCGAGCCGGCCGCCACAGCGCCAGACGCCGTGGGTCTCGGTCGCGAAGTGCCCTCCGTCGTGGGTGGACACCGACGACACCTCGGTCTCGCCGATGAACTCGTAGCCGCGGCCGGTGTCCGTCCACACCCGCAGCCGGGCGGCGAGCGGGGTGTGGCCGTCCTCCGCCATCTCGACCCGGTTGTCGACCCGGACCACGCGGTGCCGCTCACCGCCGGACCGGGTCACCGGGTCGTACCAGGAGGTCAGCCAGGCCTCCTGCCACTGCTCCGAGTCACCGACCGGGTGGTGGCGGAAGTGGTCGCAGGCGGTGTAGGTGCTCATCCGGCGAGCCGGACCGGGCCGTCGAGGAAGTCCATCAGGTGCTCGCCGAACACGTCGTTGTCGTCGCCCGCGACCATGTGCCCGGCCCCCTCGACGTCGACCAGGCGGGCGGACGGGACCAGGCTCAGCAGCTCCTCCGCACCCGCGGCGCTCACCACGCGGGACTGCCGGCCGCGCACCAGCAGCGTGGGCACGGCCAGCCCGCGGGCGGCCTCGCGGGCCCGCCGCGCGTTGGCGTCGAGCGTGCGCGGGTCGGTCTGCCGGCTGTCGAGCAGGCGCGGGTCCCAGTGCCAGTACCAGCGACCGTCGCGGCGGCGGAGATTCTTCTTCAGGCCCTCGGGCCGCGGCGGCCGGGTGCGGTGCGGGTTGTAGGCCGCGACGGCCGCGGCGGCCTCGTCCAGCGTGGCGAACCCCGCCGTGCCCGAGCGCATGAAGTCGGTGATCTCGGCCGTCCCCGCCCGCTCGGTGGTGGGCGTGACGTCGACCAGCACCAGGCCGCGGGCCAGTGCGGGATCGGCGGCCAGCGCGAGCAGGGACGTCATACCGCCCAGGGAGGCGCCGACGAGCACCGGGGGCTCGTCGAGCACGGTGACCGCGGCGCGCAGGTCGGCCACGTGCGCGTCGAGGGTGTAGTCCCCGTCAGGGGCCCAGTCGGTGTCGCCGTGCCCGCGCAGGTCGAACGCGATCGCGGTCCAGCCCTCCGCGGCCAGCCGACGGCCGGTGTGCCGCCACGAGTGCCGCGTCTGTCCTCCGCCGTGCAGCAGCAGGACGGTCCCACGGCGGGAGCGCAGCGGCGGCGCCCAGCGGTCGGCGGCGAGCCGGACGCCTTCGCCCGGAAGGGTGAGCCGGCGGTGGCCGTGTTCCATCGTTCGTCTCCTCGTGGGCGGGGTGGGTCCGGTGCGCGGGATCAGTCGGTCCCGGACAGACGCTCCTCGATGCGGTCCAGCAGGCGTCGAACGCTGCGGGGGTCGTCGTCGGTGGGCACGGGCAGCCCGGCCCGGGTCCGGTCCGCGAAGGCGCCCGCCCGCAGCAAGGAGAGCTGGAAGAGGGCGAACACCTCGTGCCGGCGCAGACCGACGAGCGGGAGCCCGGTGCGCCCGCGCCACCGGTCGATCGTCTCCTCGCGGGTGCCCAGTCCGGCGAGGCGTGCGACGCCCGCATCCGTCGAGTGGTTGCGGTCGAACATCAGCCACCAGGCGAGGTCGACCATCGGCCCGCCCAGCGAGACCATCTCCCAGTCCAGGACGGCCACGCACCGGGTGCCGGCGAACATCATGTTGCCCAGGCGTGCGTCGCCCCAGGAGAGGCCGCGAGGGGTGCCGGTCGGGAGGTTCCTCTCCAGCCAGTCGCGAACGTCGGCCAGCGGGCCGAGCGGGGTGCGCTCTCCGACCCAGTCCGCCATCCGGTGCCAGTAGCGGACCAGCGGCTCCAGGCCCGGTTCGAGGAAGCCGACGCCCGCGGTGTCGGCACGATGCAGCGCGCACACCGTGTCGAGAGCGTTGCGCCACAGAGCACGACGGCCCTCCTCGTCGAGCTCCGCCACGGGGCCGGAGACGTTGTAGTTGGGGTAGTCGGGCGGTACGACGCCGGCGACCCGCTCGAGCAGCAGGAACGGGGCCCCGAGCACCGTGCCGGTCGGTTCGACGCCGCACACGGCCGGGACCGGGACGTCGGTGTGTGCGGCGACCCAGCGCAGCGCGGCGGCCTGGCGTTCCAGGTCGACGTCGAGGTAGGCGGCAGCGCCGGGCACGGTGAGTCGGACGACCAGGCCGCGCACGCCCACGGGCGTCCGGCAGTCGACCAGCAGCGTCTCGTTGGCGGTCCCGGCTCCGTGGGGGTGCCGCGCGCCCTCGACCACGCAGCCGTCGAGGATCCCTTCGGTGCGGAGCCACTCCGTGAGCCTCCGCTGCAGGTCGCCGAGATCCCGGTCGGTCTGGCGGAGCAGGTCGACGACCACGTCAGCCCGCCCGGACGCCCTCGGCCACCCGCTTCAGGCCGGCCAGGGAGGTGGCGAGGGTGCGGCGCTGGAAGGCCGCGAAGGTGTGGCCTCCCGTCACGACGCGATCGACGACCGCGGCCGGCGGGTCGGGCCAGCCGCGCTCGTCCGTCCAGGTCAGGGCCACGCGGGTGCCGCTCCCGGCGGCTGTCGGGTCCGCGACCAGCCCGTACACCGTCTCGGGAGCGGTGCCGACGAGCAGCGCATCGGAGACCGCCGGCACTCGGCCCTCGGGTGTTCGGACCATGGCGCACCCCTCGCGTCGTCGCGGCGTCCTCCGTCGCGAGAGTGCGACGGTGGACGGCTGATGTGTCATCGTAACGTGTCCTTACCTTATCTCTTTAGATTGACCCTTCGGGAGGGTGTCGTGAGCGATCTGTCCGGCCTGCACGCGGTGATCACAGGTGGCAACGGCGGAATCGGTCTGGCGGTGGCGACGGGGATGGCCCGGGCCGGGGCGAACATCACGCTCTGGGCCCGGGACGCCGCCAAGGGCGAGGCCGCGGTGGCGCACCTGGGCGGGCTCGGGGTCAAGGCGCAGGCCCTGACGTGCGACGTCGCCGACGAGGAGCAGGTCGTCGACGCGATGGCACGCTCGGTCGAGGCGCTCGGCCCGCTCGGTTGCGTCGTCGCGAACGCGGGGACCGCGGCGGCCAGCCCGTTCGTGGACACCTCGCTCGCCGACTGGCGGGGGGTCATGGCGACGAACCTCGACGGCGTCTTCCTCACCTGTCGCGAGGGTGCCCGGCGGTTCGTCGAGCAGGGCGACGGCGGCTCGATGATCCTCGTGTCGTCGATGGTGAGCCGCTTCGGTGCGGCGCAGCAGGCCGCCTACGCGGCGAGCAAGACCGGCGTGCTCGGGCTGGCCCGCACCCTGGCGGTCGAGCTCGCCCGCCACCGGGTCCGGGTCAACACCCTGGTGCCGGGCTGGACGCGCACCGGTCTCACCGTGCCGCGGCAGGAGGACGAGCGGTTCATGGCCGCGACGACGGCGCGCACGCCGGTGCGGCGCTGGGCCGATCCCGAGGAGTTCGAGGAGGTCGGAGCCTTCCTGGCCGACCCGTCCCAGACCTTTCACACGGGCAACGAGGTCGTGGTGGACGGAGGCTACTCCGTCTTCTGAGGGCCCTTGCACTAGTAATACTTGTAAAGATAACCCTTCTGTGTGACTCTCTCCCGCGTGCGACGCGGCTCACCACCTCGGGAGCCGCGTCGCCGTCGTCGCGGAGGGTGGGGTCGAGGGACCGCACCCGGAGGAGGAGCGCAATGACGGACGTCCAGCCTTCGGTCGCCGGGGAACGCGCCGGCCCGGACGGGTCGCGGAGCGGGCGGGCAGGGAAGGCCGCCTTCGTCGGCACCGTCCTCGAGTACTACGACTTCAGCCTCTACGGGTCCGCGGCCGCGACCGTGTTCGGCACCGTCTTCTTCGCCGGCTCGTCGCCGTTCCTCGCCACCCTGCAGTCCGTGGCGACCTTCGCGGTGGCCTTCCTGGTCCGGCCGATCGCCGGCGCGGTGCTCGGCAGCGTCGGCGACCGCGTCGGACGCCGACGGGTCCTGGTCGGGACGATGCTGGTGATGGGCGTGGCCACGATGGGCATCGGCCTCGTCCCCGGCTACGCCACCCTCGGCGCAGCGGCTCCGGTGCTGCTCGTCGCCCTGCGGGTGCTGCAGGGGATCGGGGCGAGCGCCGAGTTCGGCGGAGCGACCCTCGTCGCGGTCGAGTTCGCCAGGCCGGGACGGCGCGGCCTGCTCGGCTCGCTGCCGGGCACCGGGGCGGCGCTCGGTGGCGTGTTGGGCACCTTGATGCTGCTCGCCGTGTCGTCCCTGACGACTCCCGAGCAGTTCCTCGACTGGGGCTGGCGAATCCCGTTCCTGCTGAGCGCCGTGCTGGTGGGGTACGGCATCTGGCTGCGCCGGCATCTGCCCGAGACCCCCGAGTATCGCCGCGCCGAGGAGGCGGGGGCCACGGTGCGGACCCCGCTGCGCGAGATCCTGCGCACCCGGCGCCGTGAGGTGCTGGCGATCATCGCGATCGTCACCGCGCAGACCGGGTTCGGTTACTTCTACATCGTCTTCGTCGTGTCCTACGCGGGCGGCGAGCAGGTCGGGCTCTCCCGCACGGTCACCTTCGCGGCCCTGCTCTCCGCGCAGCTGGCCGGCACGGTGTTCACCCCATTCTTCGGTGCGCTGTCCGACCGCATCGGCCTGCGGCCGGTGATCGCGTTCGGGCTGGCCCTCTCGGCCGTCCTGGCCTTCCCGTTCTTCGCCCTGGTGCGGGGCGACTGGCCGCCCGGGCTGTTCATCGCGATGATCCTGGCCAACGGCGTCGCGGCCACGGCGATCGTCGCGGTGGCGGGGACGCTGGTCACCGAGCTGTTCGACCCCGGTGTCCGGTACAGCGGCATGGGCCTCGCCCGCGAGACCGGGAACATGATCGGCGCCGCCGCGACGCCGCTCCTGGCGGTCCAGCTGGCGCACCTCGGCGCCGGTACGTGGCCGCTGAGCCTGCTGCTGCTCGCGTTGTCCGCGATCGGCACGCTCGGGCTGCTGGCGGTTCGTCGGCGGTCCCGGGCCGTCGTCACCAGCTGACCACCGAGGTCCTGCGCCCCCGATTCGGGTGAACTGCGCATCCGTCTGTCTTCGTCATCGTTGTAAAGATTACTGGTGATCACTGGCTCTCGCCGCCGACGGCCGAGGGCCCGGTCGGCCAGTTCGACGACCGGACGTTGACCGAGGAGAGCGAAGAGCTGATGCGGGCTTCAAGGACGAGGCGCAGGGTGGCGGTCGCGGCGACGACGAGCGCCGCGCTGGTGGTGGGCGCGGTGCTCGTGGCCGGGCCGGCCGCCGCGGAGCCGGGCGCCGCCCGACCTGGATCCGAGGGGGCGGCCGCCGCGGCCGCCGAACCGTGGGCGACGGACGCCCCCGGGATGAAGTCGGGTACGGCGACGCTGCCCGGCACGGGGCCGATCCACGAGTTCCCGGCCTTCCCGACCCCCGCGGGCTTCTCCTGCGAGGTGGCGATCGCGAACAACGGCGACCTCGTCTCCGACGAGTTCGTCGGCAACGCAATGGGGGTCGTCGACCCGCACACCGGCGAGGTGCGCGACGTCCCGCTGCCCAACCCGGGCGGCCTGCCCGGCGGCCAGAACCGCGGGCCGGACGGCCACATCTGGTTCGGCGAGGTCGGCGGCAACGCGCTGGGCGAGTTCGACCCGGAGACCGACGAGATCACCACCCACGCCTTCCCGTGGGCGAACGTCGGCGTCCCGACCCAGCCGCTGCCGGTCGAGATCAACAACGGTCCCGGCGTCTCCTTCGACACGACCTGGGCCAAGGACGGGAAGATCTACTTCACCGCGATCGGGCTCAACGCGATCGGCAGCTTCGAGCCGGAGTCCGAGGAGTGGGAGCTGTTCCCGATCCCGACGCCGGCCGCCGGCCCGGTCGCGATGGAGGAGGGTCCGGGCGGGACCGTCGCCATCACCGAGGGCTTCGCCAACAAGGTCGCCACGTTCGACGTGGACACCCACGAGTGGAAGGAGTACCCGATCCCGACCCCGGGCGTGACCTTCCCCGCCGGGCTGACCGTGTCGCCGGACGACAAGTACCTGTACTTCGGCGAGACGCTCGCGTCGAAGATCGGGCGCCTCGACCCGGTGACGGGCGAGATCAAGGAGTACGACCTCCTCGCCATGCGCAACGACCTGCTCGGCGGCAGCCTCTCGATCGGCAACCCGCTCCCGCAGCCCGGGCAGCTGCGCTTCGGCAGCGACGGCAAGATCTACTTCGTCGAGGGCACCTTCACCGGCGGCAGCCGGATCGGGCAGCTCGACGTCGAGAAGAACACGCTGGCCGAGATCGACACCCCGTCGCCGGTGTCCATGCCCTGCGACCTGAACAACACGGTCCCCGGCAAGATGATCTTCGCGAGCTTCGCCACCAACCGGATCTCGTACTTCGACATCCCGAACACGGTCGACATCGGCAACACCTACCCGCTGCACGGCTGAGCGGAGCGTGCGGAGCGAACATCAGCACTGAGCGGAGCGTGCGGAGCGAACCTCGGCACTGAGCGGAGCGTGCGGAGCGAACATCAGCACTGAGCGGAGCGTGCGGAGCGAACATCAGCACTGAGCGGAGCGTGCGGAGCGAACCTCGGCTCTGAGCCGGAGCTCCCCGAGGCCCGGTCGTCCGACTCCCGTGAGGAGGACGACCGGGCCTTACTTCTGTAGGTTCAGGGTCTTGACTGCATAAGCTTTATAAACTTTTATGGCACAGCACGGCCCGGAGCATCGACGAGGAAGACGATGGCGAACGAACGCGACGAGGTGCATCCATTCTCCGACCGCGTCGACCACCCCTACTGGGAGGGTCTCGGTGCGGGGGAGCTCCGCATCCAGCGCTGCGCGAGATGCCGGCGGTGGAGCTGGCCTGCGGACTGGCGGTGCCCCGCGTGCGGTGGCTACGACATGGCCTGGGAGCAGGTCGAGCCGGTCGGGCGCGTCTACTCGTGGATCCGCACCCATCTGCCGTTCGTGCCCGCGTACGCCGATCTCGTGCCGTACGTGAACGTGCTCGTCGAGCTCCCCCAGGCCGGAGGCGCCCGGATCATGGGGCTGCTCACCGGCACCGAGGAGGGCATCCGCATCGGCGCGTCGCTGACCGGCTCGTTCGAGCCGCCGTCCCCGCGGACCGCCGATCTGCCCGTTCTCAGCTGGTCGCTCACCGAGCAGGTGGCGGCATGAAGCCCGCCCAGGTCGCCGCCGTCGGGTTCGGGAGCACGGCGTACCACAAGCGCGGCAAGTCTCCCGATCCCGAGCGCAAGCTGCTTCTCCAGGCGATCGACGACGCCGCGGCGATGGCCGGGATCGACACCGCCGACATCGACGGCTTCGTCTCCTACGGTGCCGACCTGCAGGACGGCCCGCGGCTGACGGGCCCGCTCGGGACGAAGGAGCTGCGGTGGAGCAGCCTGGTCTGGGGCGGCGGTGGCGGCGGCAGTGCCGGGGCGATCGCGCAGGCCGAGGCGGCCATCGTGTCCGGGCAGGCCGAGACAGTGGTCGTGTACCGGGCCACCGCGGAGTCGACGAGCGGGCGGCTGAGCTCGGCCGTCAGTCAGGGCGTGTTCGGGCTCGCCTACCGCGCCCATGGCATCGACGCGCCCGCCCAGGCGCTCGGGCTGCGGACCCAGCGACTGCTCGAGGCCGAGGGCGTGCCGGCGAGCGCGCTCAAGGCCGTCGCGCAGGCCAGCTACTACCACGCGAACCGCACGCCGTGGGCCGTGGGCAAGGACCTGGTGCTCACCGACGAGCTCTACGACTCCTCGCGGCTGATCGCCGAGCCGATCCGGCTGTTCGACTCCTCCCGGGAGAACGACGCCGCCGCGGCCATCGTCTTCACCTCGGCCGAGCGTGCCCGGCACCTCACCGACAAGCCCGTGTACCTGCTCGGCGCCGCCTACGGTGCGCAGGGCCGCTGGGGCGAGATGGACGAGAACCACGAGCCGTACCACGCGTCGTCGCAGGCCGCCCCCGCCCGACGGGTCTGGGAGCGCACCGGTCTGACCGCCGCGGACGTCGACGTCGTGCAGCTCTACGTCAACTTCACCGGCCCGCCCGTCTCGGCGCTGATCGACCTCGGCTTCTGCACCCCGGAGACCGCGGGCGAGGTGCTCACCTTCGACAACCTCATCGCCCCCTCGGGCCGGCTGCCGATCAACACCAGCGGCGGCGACCTCGCCGAGGGCTTCCTGCACGGGATGGGCAACGCCGTCGAGGCCGTCCGTCAGCTGCGCGGGGAGTCGCCCAACCCCGTCCCCGGGGCGAAGGTCTGCCTGGTCTCCGGCGGCCCGATCTCCGAGCTCAGCAGCGTCGCGCTCTTCTCCACCGAGCAGGGCTGACCGATCCCGAACAGGAGCACGGCATGACCGTCACCGACGACCGCACGTCCGTCCTGCCCACCCGCCTCGTGATCGGCGACGCCCGCCTCGACAGCGCGTCCGGCGGTACCTACGAGCACGTCAACCCGGCGACCGGGGCAGCGCAGGCCGTAGTCCCGATGGCCGGCACCGCGGAGATCGACGCGGCCGTGGCCGCCGCCCGCGAGGCCCTGCCCGGCTGGCGGGCGTGGAACCCGGTCGACCGCCGCCGCGTGCTCACCCGCTTCGCGGAGCTGATCCGCGAACACGTCGACGAGCTGGCCACCATCGCCTCGCTGGAGATGGGCGGCCCGCGGGCCTACACGCCGTTCTCCGTGCACTACGGAGCGGACTGGATCGAGGAGGCCGCCGGCTGGGCCGACCGGCTCGCCGGCGACACCGTGCCGCTCACCGGTCGCGGCGTGTTCGAGTACACCGCCGTGGAGCCGGTCGGGGTGGTCGCCGGGCTGGCCACGTGGAACGGGTCGACCGGCGCGTACGGCATGACGATCGGCGCGCCGCTCGCGGCCGGGTGCACCGTCGTGGCCAAGCCGTCCGAGCTGGCACCGTTCGGCGCGATCCGGACCACCGAGCTCGCGCTCGAGGCGGGGTTGCCGCCCGGCGTGCTCAACGTCGTCACGGCGGGTGTCGAGGCGTCGTCGCACCTCGTGGCGCACGCGGGCATCGACAAGATCACCTTCACCGGCAGCCCGGCCACCGCCCGCCGGATCGCCGCGGCGGCTGCCGAGCGCCTGACCCCGTGCGTGTTCGAGCTCGGCGGCAAGTCGGCGAGCCTGGTGTTCGCCGACGCCGACCTCGACCGGGCGGTGACCTCGGCCCTGACCCTCACCGCCAACGCGGGCCAGGTCTGCACGCTCGGCTCCCGGCTGCTCGTGCACCGCTCCGTTCGCGACGAGTTCGTCGCACGGCTGACCACGGCCCTGGCCGGTGTCCGGCAGGGCGACCCGTTCACCGAGGGCGTGTCGTTGGGCCCGGTGATCAACCAGGCCGCGGTCGACCGGATCGTCGGGATGATCGACCGCTCCCGCACCTACGGGACCGTTCTGGCCGGTGGGCAGCGGGCGGGCGGCGAGCTCGCCGACGGCTACTTCGTCGACCCGACCGTCGTGGAGCTCCCGGACAACACCGTCGAGCTGGCCCGCGAGGAGGTCTTCGGGCCCGTCGTCGGGGTACAGACCTTCGACGAGGAGGACGAAGCCGTCGCCCTGGCCAACGACAGCGCCTACGGCCTGGCGGGTTATGTGTTCACCGCCGACGTCGGCCGGGCGCTGCGCGTTGCCGGTGCCCTGGACACCGGCAACGTCGGCGTCAACGGTGGCGGCGCCCCGGCGGGTCCGCACATCGGGTTCGGCGGCCGCAAGCAGAGCGGCTACGGCGTCCAGGGCGGCCTCGGCGGCGTCCGGGAGTTCGTGGCCGCCAAGACCGTGCAGGTGCTCCTGTGAGAGCAGAAGGGGGACGAGCGATGAAGCCGACGACCGGTGCGAGGCTAGGCAGCAGCGGGTGCACCACCCAGGTGATCGTGGTGCGGCCGCCCTCCGAGGACGTCGAGTTGACCTGTGGCGGCGTGCCGATGGTGCCGTTGCCCGTCGAGGCGGGCGACCCGACCGGGGAGGACGGGCCCGGCTCGCTCACCGGCAAGCGGTACGTGCACCCCGCCACCGGCATGGAGCTGCTGTGCACCAAGGCCGGAGCGGGGCAGCTGCGGGTGGGTGACGAGGTGCTGGGGATCAAGCAGGCGAAGAGCCTGCCGTCGTCCGACTGATCACCCCGGATCTGCATCACCGTAATACTTGCAAAGATAAACAGGTCATGTGAGACTCTGGCCCGGCGTGACCGCCGGCACACGGGAGGCCGTGCGCTCCGGACGGCCCCGACCCACCGACGGGACGCGGCAGGTGCCCGCCCAGAAGGAACTGCGGCACAGGAGGAGCAGCAATGCGTTTGGCGAACAAGGTCGCGGTGATCACCGGCGCCGGCTCGGGCCTGGGCCGGGTGTCCTCCCGGCTCTTCGCGCAGGAGGGCGCGAAGGTCGTGATCACGGACATCTCCGAGGAGCGCGCGAACGAGACCCTCAAGCAGGTGCTCTCCGACGGCAACGAGGCGATCGCCGTGAAGGCGGACGTCACCGTCGAGGCCGAGGTCGAGGCCGCCGTGCAGGCCGCCGTCGACACCTACGGGCGGCTCGACGTGATGTTCGCGAACGCGGGCATCCCGGCCAAGGACTTCGGGCTCACCCCGTTCGAGGACATCACCGAGGCCGAGTGGGACGAGACGAACGACGTCGTCCTCAAGGGCGTGTTCTTCGCGGTCAAGCACGCGGTGCGGGCGATGAAGAAGAACCCGGGCGGCCCCGAGGGCGGCTCGATCATCTGCACCTCGTCGGCCGCCTCGCTGGTCGGCTACCCCGGCTTCCCGCAGTACGGGGCGGCCAAGGGCGGGATCAACGCGATGGTGCGGATCTGCGCGGCCTGGGAGATCGGCCGCTACGGGATCCGGATCAACGCCATCTGCCCGACCCACGGCATGTCCGCCAACTTCATCCTCCCCGGCGACGCGCCGGTGCTGGAGAAGTCGCACGAGGAGATGGCGGGGGAGTGGGTCCCCGAGCACTCGCCGATCCCGCTCAAGCTGAGCCGCCCGCCGCGCATCCTCGACAACGCCTACCCCGCGCTGTTCCTGGCCTCGGACGAGTCGATGTACATCTCCGGCGTCAGCCTCCCGACCGCGGACGGCGGGACGCTCGCCCAGGTCGCCATCCCCTTCGGCGACAACTGGCGGGAGAACCTGAACGAGAACGCCCGCAAGGGCAACTTCAACGGCTGAGCGCGCCCACCACCACCTGCGGGAGTCACCGATGACCGAGAAGACCCTGGACGAGGTCAAGGCGGAGCGCCGCCACGACTACGACGTCTACCCCGGCGGCACCATCCAGCAGAAGCTGGACGAGATCGCCGAGCTCCGCGAGAAGTGCCCCGTCTCCTTCTCGGAGAAGGGCGGGTTCTGGGTGGCCACCACCTACGACGACATCTCGAGCATCCTGCGGCGCAACAACCGCGGCTTCGTCAGCTTCCCGAACATCCCGGACGGGAAGGTGGCGTTCGGGCAGAAGCAGCAGATCCCGATCGAGCTCGACGGCGACGTGCACCGGAAGTACCGCAAGCTGCTCGACCCGCTCTTCTCCCCGGCCCGGGTGCAGGAGATGGAGAAGCAGATCCGTGACGTCGCCAACGGGCTCATCGACGGGTTCGTGGCGACCGGGAAGTGCGACGTGGTGCCGCAGTTCGCCTTCCCGTTCCCGGGCACGGTCTTCCTGTCCATCATGGGCTGGCCGCTCGAGGATGCCGAGCGGATGAACGACTGGGTGAACATCTTCCTCCACGGCGTGCCCGGCGGCACCGAGGAGGAGACGATGCAGGCCCGGATCAAGGCGAGCGAGGAGTCCCGCGCCTACATCCAGGCCATCGTGGAGGACCGGCGGGCCAACCCTCGGGACGACATCACGAGCGTGATCGTCAACCAGGGGCTCGAGGGTGAGCCGATCTCGGACAGCGACCTCTCGGACTTGTTCGTGCTGCTGCTCATGGCGGGCCTGGACACCGTGCAGAGCGTGATCGGGCAGAGCATCGCCTACCTGGCCACCCACCCCGAGCAGTGGGAGGCGATGTTCGCGACGCCCGACGCGCTCGCCCCGGCGATCGAGGAGCTGCTGCGCTGGACCTCGCCCGCCATGCCCACCCGGAACGTCGCCGCCGCCTCGGCGCAGGTGGCGGACCTCGAGCTGCCGGAGGGCGAGCGGGTGTTCTGCCCCCTCGCCGCGGCGAACCGGGACCCGAAGTACTACCCGGACCCGGACACCGTGGACTTCACCCGGGAGTCGAAGCCCCACCTGTCCTTCAGCCTGGGTGCGCACCGGTGCGTCGGGGTGCACCTCGCCCGGCTGGAGCTGCGGATCGCGTTCGAGGAGCTGCACCGGCGGATCCCGTCCTTCCGGCTGCAGGAGGGCTGCACGCCGACGGAGCACCTGGGACTGACCTGGGCGATCGAGGACGTGCGGATCGAGTTCGAGCCGCGCCCGGCCTGACCACCGTGACGTCCCGCGCCTGAGCAGTACCCGCACGTCGAGAGGAACCCATGAGCCCGTCCCCGTCGACCGAGGAGGTCAGGTCGTTCGGCCTGCTGCAGCTGTGGGACGCCGTCGCCGACGGCGTCCCGGAGCGGGAGTGCGTCGTCCAGAGCGATCGCCGGCTCACCTGGGCGCAGGTGCGCGAGCGGACGACGAGGCTCGGGTGGTTCCTCACCGGCTGCGGGTTCGGGCCGCGGGCCGGGGTGACCGAGGACTGGCGGTCGCCGAACGACACGGTCGGGCTGCTGCTGCGCAACAGCCCGGAGTACCTGGAGGGCAGCATCGGGTGCTACCGCGCCCGGTGCGCCCCCTTCAACGTCAACTACCGGTACAAGGCCGAGGAGCTGGCCTATCTGCTCCGCGACGCCCGACCGGCGGCGATGGTGCTGCACCGCGAGTTCGGGCCGGTGCTGGAGCAGGCCCTCGCGCTGGCCGAGGACCTGCGGCCCGTGCTCCTGGTCGTCGAGGACGGCTCGGACGCGGTGCTTCCCGCCGGTGCGCAGGCCTACGAGGAGGCGCTCGCCGGTGCGCAGCCGCCGCCCGGGCCGGTCGTGCCCTCCCCGGACGACGTGCACGTGCTCTACACGGGCGGCACCACCGGGATGCCGAAGGGCGTGATCTGGCGGCTGCGCGAGCTCGCCGGCCGGCCCTGCGGGATCGCCGTGGAGTCGCTGGAGGCAGCCACCCGCGATGCTCCCCGTCGCGGGTGGCTGCGCGCCTTCGTCGCCCCACCGCTGATGCACGGCGCCGCCGCCTGGTTCTCCTACGGCGCCTGGTCGCGTGGCGGCACGCTCGTGCTGAGCGAGGACCACAGCTTCGACGCCGAGCGGGCGCTCGAGCTGTGCCGGCGGGAGAAGGTGACCTGGATGGCGATCATCGGAGACCCGTTCGCGCAGCCGCTGGTGAAGGCGCTGCGCGCGGGCGCCGAGCCGCCGCCGTTGTCCTACGTCTTCTCCAGCGGGGCCGCGCTGTCCCCGTCCGCCTGGTCCGAGTTGGACGCCTACTTCCCCGGGTTGAAGCTGGTCAACACGCTGGGCTCGTCGGAGACCGGGCCGCAGGCGATGCAGACCAGCAGCGCTCAGCCGGCGTTCAAGGCCGGGCCGCAGACCTTCGTGGTGTCCGACGACCACACCCGGCTGCTCTCCGCCGGGAACCCGGGCATCGGCTGGCTCTCCAACGCCGGCGAGCTCCCCCGCGGGTACCTCAACGACGAGGTGCGCACCGCGGCGACCTACAAGGTCGTCGAGGGCCTCCGGCTGTCCATCTCGGGCGACCGCGCGAGCGTCGACGACACCGGCGAGATCCGCTTCCTCGGCCGCGAGGCGACCGTCATCAACTCCGGCGGCGAGAAGATCTACGGCGAGGAGGTCGAGGGCGTGCTGCGCGCGCTGCCCGAGATCGCCGACGCGATCGTGTTCGGCCGCCCGAGCGAGCGCTGGGGCCAGGAGGTCGTCGCGTTGCTCGTCGCTGCGGGGCCCGAGCTGGACCGGGACACGCTCCGCGCCCGCTGCGGCGACGCGCTGGCCGGGTACAAGATCCCGAAGGCGGTGGCCTACGTGCCGGCGATCCGCCGCCACGACAACGGCAAGGCCGACTACGCCTGGGCGGGCGAGGCCTTCGCTTCGCTGGTCGCGGAGGTGAGCGCGTGACCGTGCTGGAGGGCGTCCGGATCGTCGAGCTGGCGTCGGGGATCGCCGGCCCCGTCGCGTGCCGGCTGCTCGCCGAGGCCGGCGCGGACGCCGTGAAGGTCGAGCCCGCGGGCGGGGACCCCGACCGCGAGGCGCGGCCGGTCGCGTTCGCGACCTGGAACCGGAGCAAGCGGTCGGTGGTCGGCGACCTGGAGCCGTTGCTGGCACGAGCGGACGTGCTGGTCCACGATCTCCCGGCCGGGACCGCCCGTGCCCGCGGCCTCGACCCGGAGACCCTGGCCGCGCGGCACCCGGGACTGATCGTGGCGACCGTGCCGAGCTACCCGGCTGGGCACCCGCTCGCCGACATCGCCGCGACGGACGCGATGGTGCAGGCCGAGCAGGGCTTCTTCGACGAGCAGCAGGGCAACCGACCCGGCCCGGTCTACATCCGGCTGCCCTTCCCGAGCTGGAGCGCCGCGTACCTGACCGCCGCGGGCGTCGTGGCGCGGCTGGTGCAGCGGGCCCGGACGGGTGCGGTGCTGCCCGTCGGGACCAGCGTGTTCCAGGGCGGGCTGGCCCCCGCGGCGTTGTACTGGCAGCGCTGGGAGCGACTGCCGGCCGGCCTCGACAAGCACACCCTGCCGAAGATCTGGCCCGACGCCGCCCTGTCGATCTTCGGGTGCGCGGACGGGCGGTATGTGCAGCTCGCCGGCGCGGTCGGCGGATGGATCGAGTCCCCGCCGGTGCTGGAAGCCCTGGCGCTGGCCGACCTCGTCGACCTGTCCGAGGTCGGGGTGACCCCGGAGAACTGGGAGACGTGGGACGGCGTGTTCCGCACCCGGACCAGCGACGAGTGGCGCGACGAGCTGGGCGAGGCCGACGTGCCGTGCATCGTCGTCCGTGAGCTGGGCGAGTGCTTCACCGACGAGCAGGTGCGGGTCAACGGCTACGTGGCCGAGGTCGACGACCCTGTCGTCGGGCGGGCGTTGCAGGCCGGCCCGCCGATCGAGACCAGCGCGCCGAGCCGGATCACCGGCCCGGCCCCCGCCGCGGGCTCGACCGAACTCGCGGAGGTGCTGGCCGGGTGGAACCCACGTCCTCAGGAGAGGGCCGCCCCGCCGGCCGACCCGCGGCCGCTCGCGGGCCTGCGGGTGCTCGACTTCGGGTCGGTCGTCGCCGGCCCCTTCGGCGCCCAGTGCCTCGGAGACCTCGGCGCCGACGTCGTGAAGGTGGAGCCGCCCGCGGGGGACCGCGGGCGCGGGCTCACCCAGTTCGCCGGCTGTCACCGGGCCAAGCGGTCGCTGGCGATCGACCTCAAGGCGCCCGACGCGCGCGAGGCCCTCGAGCAGCTGATCCGGTCCAGCGACGTCGTGCTGCACAACATGCGGCTCGGCCCCGCCGCCCGGCTCGGGCTCGACGGTCCCGGCCTGCGCGCGGTGAACCCGGCCATCGTGTTCAGCCACGTCAGCGCCTACGGCCCGCGCGGGCCGATGGCGCCGCTGCCGGGCTACGACCCCACCGCGCAGGCACTGACCGGCTGGGAGCACGCCAACGCCGGCGAGGGCCGCCCGCCGATCTGGCTGCGCAACTCGGTGTTCGACGTGCAGTCCGGCATGATCGCCGCCCTAGGCGCCCTGCTCGGCCTCTACCAGCGCGAAACCACCGGCACGCCCGGGGACGCGGGGACCTCCCTGCTGGCCGCGGGGATCACCGCGGCCTCCGAGGTCGCCGTCACCCTACCGGACGGAGCGATCACGTCGGCGCCGGTGCTCGACGCCGACCAGACCGGGTTCGACGCCGCGCACCGGATCTACCGCTGCGCGGACGGCTGGCTGCTGGTCGACGCGGCCGACGATCGGCAGATCGACGCGTTCGTCGTGCACCTCGGACCCGATGCGGCGGGAGCGCTGGCCGCTCGGCCCGTCGACGACGCGGTGGCGGACCTGGCGGCCGCCGGCGTGCGCTGCTGCCGGGTGGCCGAGGAGCGGCTCGACGCCTTCATGGACTCGGCGGTGCACGCCGGTCTCGGGGTCGCGCGCACCCTGCAGACCCGCGGCTACGGCCGGCTCGACCTCGTGGCCGGCTTCTGGGACGTCCCTGCCGCCGCCGGTGAGAGCGTGCCCGACCTGGGCGAACACACCCGCGAGCTGCTCGCGGAACTGGGCTACGACGACGCGACGATCGAGGGCCTCGCGGAGGGCGGCGTGGTCCGCCTGGCGGCCGTGCCCGTCACGTCGGGAGGAAGGGCATGAGCGAGCGTCCGACGATCGAGTTCGACCACCACACCCCGGAGTTCGGGCAGGACGCCCCGGCGAGGTTCGCCGAGCTGCGCGCCACGTGCCCGATGGGGTTCACCGAGGCGCACGACGGCTACTGGGTCGCCTCGACCTACGAGAACGCCCGGCGCATCCTCTCCGACCCCGAGAACTTCACCGTCGAGAAGAGCCCCGACGGCCTGCGCGGCGGCAAGCTCATCCCGACCGCCCCGCATGCCCCCGCGATCATCCCGGGCAGCCTCGACGGGCCCGCTCACGACCGCCTGCGCAAGCCGCTGCGCAACCTGTTCGCCAAGCGCAACATCGAGCAGAAGGTCGCGCCGATCGCGCGCGCGGCCGCCGACCGGCTGCTCGACGAGCTCGCGGACAAGCCCGAGTTCGACGTCGCGCAGGAGTTCAGCTTCCGGCTCACCGTGGCCACCATCAGCGAGTTCGTCGGGCTGGCGAGCGGCGAGATCGGCGACCCCGAGAAGGTCGTGCTGATGCTCGAGGACGCCTTCGCCATCGACCCCGAGGCCGGCGGGGACCGCGACGCCCTCGCCGCGCGGACCGCGGACAAGTTCACCGAGGTCCGCGAGCTCGTCGGGCAGGTCGTGCGGGCCCGGAAGGCCGAGCCGAAGGACGACCTGATCACCGCGATGGTCGACCCGACGACGGGGCTGACCGAGGACGAGGTGATCGACCTCGCGCTGTCGATGCTGCTCGGCGGCGTGCGGACGACCGCGGCGTCGATGGACAACATCGTGCTGTACCTGGCCGAGCACCCGGATCTGCGCCGTGAGCTGGTCGAGGACCCGGCGAAGATCCCCGACGCGGTGGAGGAGCTGACCAGGCTCGCCGCCGTCACCCCGCTCGTCGCCCGCACGGCGGTGACCGACCAGGACTTCGGCGACGTGCACGTCAAGGCCGGAGACCGGGTCGCGGCGCTGATCTGCTCGGCCAACCGGGACGAGGAGCGCTTCCCGGAGGCCGAGCAGGTCAAGCTGGGCCGCAAGGACGGCCTGCACCTCGCCTTCGGCGTCGGCATGCACTACTGCCTCGGGATCTGGCTGGCGCACATGGAACTGCGGGTCGCCGTCGAGGCCGTGCTGCGGCGGATCCCGGACTACCAGGTCGTCGCCGACCGGGTGCGCCGCTACGGCCTGGTCGGGGTCAACAACGGCTTCTCCGCCCTCCCGGTGCGCCCGCACCCCTGAGAGTCCGCTCCCGGAACGACCACGCGCCGCCGACCCCGGGGAGGTCGGCGGCGCGTCGTCGTTCTCGGGTTCAGTTCGCCAGAGTGAACAGCCGTCGCTCGCCCTCGGCCACGACGCGGCCGGTGCGCCCGATCGGGTCGGACTCCGGGTCGACCAGGGCGTTCAGGGTCGCCTGGTCCGACTTGGACACCCGCACCCCGGTGCGCGTCCCGGCCGGCGATCGGCCGATGACGTAGCCGCGGGCCGGGTTGCCCTCCCGGTCGAACTCCACCGTGAAGGTCTCGATCTCCAGCGGGCCGGTGAGGGTGTCGTCGACGGCGACCGGGCCGTGCTCGTCCGTGGTGGCCGTGGACCAGCGGAACTCGGGAACGGGCTCGCGGTCCAGGACCACGGCCGCGTGCTTCGTGAGGTACTCGCCGTTGGCGTACACCAGGCCGCTACCACCGCCCTCGCGCAGCCGCCGGACGACCGCGACCAGGGCGTGCGCGGAGTAGTTGTTGTGCGCCCCGCCGAACGAGGTCAGCCCGCCGGTCGCGGACAGCTCCCTGTCCCGGCCCAGCCCGAGGTGGAGCGCGCCGAGCTTCGGCACGATCGGGAAGCAGCTGTAGAGGTCGACGACGTCGAGCGCCTCCGCCGTGGTGCCGGCCGACCCGAGGACGGCGTCGAGGCTGCGCTCCAGGCCGGGGGAGCGCCCGTACGACTCGCGCTCCAGGACGTCCTCGCAGTCCTCGTCGACTGCCGCGGCCCGCAGGTACACCCGCTTGTCCGCGGGCACCCCGAGCCGGTCGGCCGCGGCCGGGCCGGCCAGGATCACGGCGGCGGCCTGGTCGACGCGGTTCAGCGCGTTCATCCGCAGCGGGTACGGGAAGCAGATCATCCGGTTCTTCGGGCCCACCTCGGCGATCTGGTCCGCGGTGAGCGCCTCGGTGTTCCACGCCGCCTCGTTGCCCACGGCGACCTCGCTGAAGCGCGAGTACATCTCCGCCGACCAGGCCTGTGACTCGGCGAAGCCCTGCCCGAGGTCGTGCCGCAGCCGGTTCTCCCACAGCGGGTAGATCCGGATCGGGCCGACCAGCCCGAGGTCCCACATGCGCTCGGTGCCCCCGGTCGCCCGCGTGAACGTGCCGGGGCCGCCGGGGGAGTGGCTCCAGTGCTCGGCCTTCTCCGGCTCCTTCACCGCGCCGAGCAGCTCCACCGAGGACTGTGCCTCGCCGCCGCACACCACGGCCAGCTCCGCCTCGCCGGTCGCGACGGACCGGGCCAGCTCGGTGAGCACCGCGACCGGCTGGTGCCCGCCCACCTCCGACACCGAGGTCTTCGCCCGCCGCGCGCCGACGGCCTCGGCGACCGCCGCGCCGGCGTCGTCGTAGTTCCAGGAGACGACCTGGACCACGCCGAGGGCGTCGACCTCGCCGAGCGCACCCTCGGGGAGGCCGGCGTCCGCGGCGGCCGCGAAGACCGCCCGCCGGATCAGCTCGACCGGTTCGAGGGCCTGCGCGGGGTCCTTCCCGCGGTTGTTCCGCAGCTGCCCGACGCCGATGACGACGACCGGACCACCGCTGCCCGCGCCGCTCATCGTCCCGTCCAGAGCGGGGCGCGCTTCTCCACGAAGGCCTTCATGCCCTCGGCGAAGTCCTCCGTCTCGCCCGCCGCGCGGACCACGGCCCGGTTGCGCTCCCAGGCCTCGTCCTCGTCGACCAGGTGCGTCGCCTCGAGCATCAGCTGCCGGGAGAGCTGCACCGCGACGGGTGCGTTCACCGTGATCCGCGCGGCCAGGGCGCGGGCGGCCTCGAGCGCCTTCCCGGACTCGGCCAGCTCGTTGACCAGCCCCAGCTCGGCGGCCCGCTCGGCCGGGTAGGCGTCGCCGGTCAGGGCCCACTCCATGGCGACGGCGAAGGGGATCCGCCGGCCGAGCCGGAACAACCCGCCCGCCCCGGCCACGACCGCCCGCTTGACCTCGGGGATGCCGAAGGTCGAGCCGCGCGAGGCCACCACGAGGTCGCAGGCGAGCGCCAGCTCGGTGCCGCCGGCCAGGGCGTACCCGTCGACGGCGGCGATGAAGGGCTTGCGCCGCTCCCGGCGGACGAACCCGGCGAAGCCGCCCCGCTTGGTGTGCAGCGTCTTGACCCGGCCCTTGCCGATCTCCTTGAGGTCGCCGCCCGCGGAGAACACCGGGGGGACGCCGGTGAGGATGCCGACCCAGATGCGGTCGTCCGCCTCGATGGCGTCGACGGCCTCCTCGATCCCCTGCGCGACCTCGGCGTTGACCGCATTGCGCGCCTCCGGGCGGTCGATCGTGATCACCGCCAGGTGGTTCTCGGGTTCGGGCTCGAATCGGACTCCCACGCGCTTCCTCCTACTCGTGCGGTGAACCGGGCAGCAGCGGTCAGATGTCGAGGACCAGCCGCGGGCACGCGGCCCGGGACACGCAGATCATCATCGTGTCGTTGGCGGCCTGCTCCTCGGGCGTCAGGAGCGAGTCCCGGTGCTCCGGCGTGCCCTCGACGACGACCGTCTCGCAGGTCCCGCAGGTCCCCTCGCCGCACGACGACGGCGCGTCGACCCCCGCCTCGGTGACCACGTCGAGGATCGACCGGTCCGGCGGCACGGTCAGGGTCAGGCCGGACTGCACGAGCTCGACCTCGAACGACTCGGCCTCGACCGGTCCGAGCGTCTTCGGCGTGAAGCGCTCGAGGTGCAGGGCGCCGACGGGCCACGGGTCCGTCAAGGCCGTGACGGCGTCGAGCAGCGGCTCCGGGCCGCAGACGTAGAGCAGCGTGTCGGCGCGCGGCTCGGCGAGCAGCGCGGGGAGGTCGAGCAGGCCGTGGGTGTCCTGCGGGGTCACGGTCACGCGGCCCCCGCCGAGCAGCGCGAGCTCCTCGCGGAAGGCCATGCTCGACAGCGTCCGGCCGCCGTAGAGCAGCGTCCACTCCGCGCCCGCGCGCTCCGCCTGCCCGATCATCGGCACGATCGGCGTGACGCCGATGCCGCCGGCCACGAAGACGTAGCGGGGCGAGGGTTCCAGCGCGAAGTGGTTGCGCGGGCCGCGGGCGCGCACCTCGGCGCCGACGTGCAGCTTGTCGTGCACGAAGCGGGAGCCGCCGCGGCTCTCCGGCTCCAGGAGCACGCCGATCCGCCAGACGTCGTGCCGATCGGGGTCGCCGCACAACGAGTACTGACGCGACAGGTCGGGGGTCAGCTGCAGGTCGACGTGGGCGCCGGGCTCCCAGGCGGGGAGGTCGGTGCCGTCGGCGGCACGGAGGTCGAGGACGATCACACCGTCGGCCGCGTCGACCCGGCCGGCGACGACCAGGTCGACGTCCACCTCGTCATGGGTGCTGCGCACGAACTCCTCCTCGGCGGCCAGCGGGGGTGCGGCAACGTCGTTTGACGGGCCGGAACCGCGATCCTAGCATCTGCACAATCTTTACCAGTATTCGTTGAGGTGTGGAGGCGTGGTCATGGCGGACAGCGGACGGGGAGATCTGCGGGACCGGGTCGCCTTCATCACCGGCGCCGCCCGCGGGCAGGGGCGCGCGCACGCGTTGACCCTCGCCCGTGAGGGTGCGGCGATCGTGGCCGTGGACATCTGTGCCCCCATCCCGACGGTGCCGTACGCCCTCGCGACCGAGGAGGACCTGGCGGAGACCGCCCGGCTGGTCGAGGCGGCCGGCGGTCGTTGTCTGACCGCCCGCGCGGACGTCCGCAACCGCGAGGAGCTGGTCGCGGCCGTCGGGAAGGCGACGGCGACGTTCGGGCGGCTCGACGTCGTCGTCGCCAACGCCGGTGTGGCGCAGGGCCTGCCGGAGGCCGAGGCGGCCACGATCGACGAGATCTGGGCCGACTACATCGCCGTCAACCTCACCGGAGCCTGGAACACCCTGCAGGCGACCCGGGACGCCCTCGTCGAGGGTGGCCGGGGCGGTTCGATCGTCATCATCAGCTCGACGTCCGGCCTGAAGGGCACCTCGCGGGGTGACGTCCGGGCGGACGCGTACACCGCGGCCAAGCACGGCCTCGTCGGGCTGATGCGCGCCTGGGCCAACGAGCTCGGGCCCCACGGCATCCGGGTCAACACGATCCACCCGACCGCCGTCGGCACCCCGATGGTGGAGAACCCCGCGATGGGGGCCTGGGTCGAGGCGAACAGGCACCGCGTGGCGGGCGGCTTCAACGACGCCATGCACCGGGGGCGGATCGGTCTGCAGGACGTGTCGGAGGCCGTGCTGTGGCTGGCCTCGGACCGCTCGGGCGCCGTGACCGGCGTGACCCTTCCGGTGGACAACGGCTTCGTCATCGCCTGAGCAATGACCATAATACTTGTAAAGATTACTTGTTCATGTCACGCTGCTGGGGTCTGACGACGGAGGTGTGACGGTGGAGTTCTCCGACTCCGAGAGCAGCGCAGCGCTGCGTGCGGAACTGCGGACCCTCGTGCGTGAGCACGTGCCGCCGACGTTCCTGGGTGCCTTCACCCGTGATCCGAAGGATCTGGAGACCGCCCAGGCGTTCTGCCGGATGCTGGCGGAGAAGGGACAGCTCACGCCGGCGTGGCCGGTGGAGTACGGCGGTTCGGCCTCCTCGCAGTGGGAGCAGGCCGTGATGCGCGAGGAGATGTGGGGCCACTTCGAGCCCCGTGGCGCGCAGTACATGGGCGTCAACTGGGTCGGGCCGGCGATCATGCGGTTCGGCACGGACGAGCAGAAGCGCGAGCACCTCGGCCGGATCGGCGCGGGCACGGTCATCTGGTGCCAGGGCTTCTCCGAGCCGGAGGCGGGGTCGGACCTCGCGTCACTGCGGACCGCTGCGGTCCCGCAGGAGGGCGGCGGCTGGCGCATCGAGGGGCAGAAGGTCTGGACCTCCTACGCCACGATGGCCGACTGGTGCTTCCTGCTCGCCCGCACCAACCGGGACGCCCCGAAGCACAAGGGCATCACCGTGTTCCTGGTGCCGATGGACCGCCCCGGGATCAAGGTCGTCCCGATCGAGGCGATGGTCGGCCCGCACCACCTCAACGAGGTGTTCTTCGAGGGCGTGCCGGTCACCGAGGCGGACGTCCTCGGCGAGGTCGACGCCGGCTGGTCGATCGTGCGCGAGGCGTTGGCCTTCGAGCGGGTCGGCATCGCCCGCTACGCCCGCTGCGACCGCTTGCTCAACCTGGCGCCCGCCGCGCTGGGTGACCGCTGGGAGACCCTGCCCGAGGAGCTCAAGGAGCGCTGGGCGACCGCGCTGATCCACGTCCGCCAGGCGCGGCTGCTGGCCTACCGCGTCGTCGAGAAGATCGAGGCGGGCGCCGTGGACCCGGCGGACACGGCGTCGTACCGGATCGCGGTGACCCAGACCGACCAGGAGGTCGCCGAGGTCCTGATGGACATGCTCGAGGAGCGGGCGGTGGGGGCGGCGGACCGTTCCGACCTGTTCGCCCGCGCCGTCGACGACCACTGGCGCTACGCGCAGGCCGCGACCGTGGCGTCCGGGAGCATCGAGGTGCAGCGGCTGCTGCTCTCCCGGTCGCTGCTGAAGACGAAGTGAGCGGGGAGAACGCTGCGATGAAGACGGAGCTCACCGACGACGCCCTGGAGCTCGGGCGCGTCATGGACACCGCGTTGGCCAAGGCCGGTGGCGCCGATCTCGCTCGGGCCGCCGAGGCCGGCACCGGGATCGACGAGGTCACGACGATCCTCGACCAGCTGGGCCTGTGGGACCTGCGGCCCCGCGAGTCGGCGGAGGACGGCGAGGCCGCCGCGGCCGCGTGCCGGTCGGCCGGCCGGGTCGCGCTGCCGTACCCGGTGGCCGAGCGGCTGGCGGCGGACCCCGACGCCGGGTTCGACGCGGTCACCGTCGCCACCGGCCCGGTCGCGCGGGTCAACCTGATCGGCCTCGCGCCCGAGCTGAGCTGGGTCGTCTCCGACGGCCGCGCCCGCCGCGCCCCGGTCGTCACGGCCGGTCCGGCGCTGGGCACCAAGCTCGGTCCGCTGGTCAGCGAGGTCGAGCTCGGGACCTGGGAGTCCGACGACTCCGCGCCGCTGGCCCTGCTACTGCCGTGCTGGACGCTGCTCGGGATGCTCGAGTCCGCGCTCGACAAGACCCGGCAACACATGCTGGACCGCAAGCAGTTCGACCAGCCGATCGCCTCCTTCCAGGCGCTGCAGTTCCGGCTGGCGGACACCACGACCACGCTGCAGGGCTTCCAGGAGCTGGCCAAGTACACGCTCTGGTCGGTGCTGAGCGGGCAGGCGGGGGCGGCCGTCGACGTGCTCGCCTGCCGGGTGTCGGCGCTGGAGACGGCCGAGACCGTCTTCCGCACCGCCCACCAGATGCACGGCGCGATGGGCTTCTGCGACGAGGTCGACCTGAGCTGGCTCTCCCGGCACAGCCAGGCGATCCGCCGGCTGCCGTGGGGGCTGTCGCAGACCCGCAAGCGGCTGCTCGACGGCATGGCCACGGTGCCCTTCGCCGGCCTGTACGGCGACGGCCTGGTCGGGGCCCGGGACCACGCGCCGCTCTGATCACCGCTCACGAGGGAAGACCGAGTCCGTGAACCTCACTCTCCTGCTCGAGATGGCCGCGGACGCCGCAGGCGACCGCGTGGCGGTCGGTCGCGCCGCGGACGGCGTCACCTACGCCGAGCTGCGCGACCGGGCCGCCCGCGTCGCCGGCTTCCTGCACAGCCGCGGCGCGACCCGGCTGGTGCAGGCGGGCCAGAACAGCGACGCCCTTCCGGTGCTGCTGTTCGGCAGCGCACTGGCCGGCGCCACCTTCACGTCGGTGAACTACCGGCTCACCGACGAGCAGCTGCGCGCGGCGCTGCAGCGGTGCAGCCCGGCCGTCGTCGTCCCGGACGACCGGACGGGCCCGCGGGTCGCCGGCATCGACGGCCTGGACGCCTGCCCCGGGCTGCTGTCGCCCGGGGACCTCGGCCCCGCCGAGGTCGATCCCGACCCCGCCGACGACGGCGAGGGCGTGGCGATCGCGCTGTTCACCAGCGGGACCAGCGGCCCGCCGAAGACGGTCCTGCTGCGCCACCGCAACCTCACGTCCTACGTCCTGGGCTCCACCGAGTTCCTGGGCGCGGAGGAGGACGAGGCGGCGCTGGTCAGCGTGCCGCCGTACCACATCGCCGGGATGGCGTCGGTGCTGTCGAACGTCTACCTCGGCCGGCGGATCGTGTACCTGCCGCAGTTCGACGCCGCCACCTGGGTCGAGTTCGCGAGGACCGAGGCGGTCACCCACGCCATGATCGTGCCGACGATGCTCGGCCGGATCCTCGACGTCGTCGAGGAGACCGGGGTGGACCTCCCGGCGCTACGGCAACTCTCCTACGGCGGCGGGCGCATGCCGTTGCCGGTGGTGCGCCGCGCGATGGAGCTGCTGCCGCAGGTCGGGTTCGTCAACGCCTACGGCCTCACCGAGACCAGCTCGACCGTGGCGCTGCTCGGCCCCGACGACCACCGCGTCGCCTTCGCCAGCGACGATCCCGTCGTGGCGGCCCGGCTCGGTTCGGTCGGGCGGGCGCTGCCCGGCGTCGAGCTGCAGATCCGGGACGTCGACGGCACGGTGCTCGGGCCCGGCGAGGTCGGCGAGATCGTGGTGCGCGGCGAGCAGATCGCCGGCGAGTACGAGGGGAAGGACGCCAAGGATCCCGCGGGCTGGTTCCCCACCAACGACCACGGCCGGCTCGACGCCGACGGGTACCTCTTCATCGAGGGCCGCGCCGACGACGTCATCGTCCGGGGTGGGGAGAACCTCAGCCCCGGCGAGATCGAGGACGTCCTGCTGCAGCACCCGGACGTCGAGGAGGTCGCCGTGGTCGGCGCTCCCGACGTGGAGTGGGGCGAGACCGTCGCGGCGTTCGTGGTGCCGCGGGACGGCCGTGAGGTGGAGCCGGACGAGCTGCGGGACTTCGTCCGCGCCAGGCTGCGGTCGTCGAAGACGCCGGCGCTGATCGAGTTCCGTGAGGCCTTGCCCTACAGCGAGACCGGCAAGCTCCTGCGCCGGGAACTGCGTCGCGGGTTCGCGACCACGTGACCGCGACCGCCTGAGAACGACGACGGGCCGCCCGGATCTGCCGGGCGGCCCCGTCGCGCGTCGGTGGGCCTCAGTGCGCGGTCCAGCCGCCGTCGACGACGAGGGTCTGGCCGGTGACGTAGCTGCTGGCGTCGCTGCAGAGGTAGAGGAGGGCGCCGTCGAAGTCCGAGACCTGCCCGTGGCGGGGCAGGATCGTGTTGCTCAGGATCCACTCCTGCACGCGGCGCTTGTGGATCACCTCGCTGGTCATCTCGCTCTCGAAGAATCCGGGGACCAGCGCGTTGACCCGCACCCCGTGCGGGCTCCATTGCGCGGCCCACTCGCGGGTGATCGCCTCCAGCCCGCCCTTCGACGCCGCGTACGTGGCCTGCGGGAACCACGCGATGCCGGCCCGCGCGACGATCGACGTGACGTTGACGATCACGCCCGCGCCCCGTTCCTTCATCGACGGGTAGATCCGCTGCGCCAGGGTGATCGGGGCGACGAGGTTGACCGCCAGCGTCTGCGCGATCTGCTCGGGCGTCTCGTCCTCCGCCTTGGCCCCGCCGGCGATGTACGCGGCGTTGTTGACCAGCACGTCGATCGGGCCGAGTCGCTCGACGGCGGTATCGACGAGGCCCGGGAGCTCCTCGACGCGGGCCAGGTCGAACGGCAGTGGCACGCAGCCGTCGTTCTCCTTGGCGATCTCCTCCAGCAGCTCCGGGCGGCGGCCGACGATGCCGACCGTGGCGCCGGCGGTGGCGAGGGTCTCGGCGAAGCGCCGGCCCAACCCGGCTGTGGCGCCGGTCAGCAGGACCGTGCGCCCCCCGAGGGAGAACAGTTCGGCGGCGGTCGTCATGGGCGTGCTCCTCAGGACGGCGACTGGCGTTATCCTTACATATCTTGTAAAGATAGCGGAGTAAAGCGACCCCTCGGCGAGGAGAGGCAGCGCGCATGCCCGACACATCGGTCTACGACACGGTCCTCGTGGACCGGGCGGACGACGGTGTCGCCACCGTCACGATCAACCGCCCCGAAGTGCTCAACGCCTTCAACGAGCAGATGCGCCGCGACTTCGCCCGGCTGTGGGCCGAGCTGCGCGCCGATCCTGCCGTGCGGGCGATCGTGCTGACCAGCGCCGGGGAGCGTGCCTTCTCCACCGGCCTGGACACCACGGAGCGTACGTCCGGCTCCGACTCGCCCTGGCTGGACACCGTGCAGCCGTGGGCCGAGTCGGAGGATCCGGGCCGCGAGCTCGGTCCCAAGTCGAACGAGGTGTGGAAACCGGTCGTCGCGGCCGTGCGCGGAATGTGCGCGGGCGGGGCGTTCTACTGGATCGGCGAGTGCGACATCGTGCTCGCCACACCGGAGAGCACCTTCTTCGACCCGCACGTCACCTACGGCATGGTCGCCGCGCTGGAGCCGATCAGCCTGAGCTACCGCATGCGGTACTCGGACGTGGTGCGGATGGCGGTCATGGGCCTGCACGAGCGCGTGACGGCCGAGACGGCGCGCGAATCGGGCTTGGTCAGCGAGGTCGTCGAGGCGGAGAGCCTGCTCGACCGGGCCCACGAGCTCGCCGCGACGATCGCGGGGCAGCCGCCGGCCGCCGTGCAGGGCACGGTCAAGGCCCTGTGGAGGTCTCGTGACCTCGGCCGGGAGCAGGCCATGGCGTCCGCGCTGATGTACACGCAGATCGGCAACCCGATCGGGGTCGACGGACTGGACTGGGCCGCGGCCAAGCCGAAGAAGTGGACCGCCCGATGAGCGAGTGCCGGCGAGCGAATCACGGGCACAGCGCCTGCGCGCAGCGCCGACCGAGCGTCAGCGAGGGCGAGCGATGAGCGCCGCGACGCTGGTCCCCACCACGGCGCCGGACACCGAGGAGGAGGCCGACCTCCGCGCGACCGCCCGCGACATCGCGCGCCGCTGCCGCGACACGGCGGGGGAGGACCACACCGCCTGCTGGGCGGCGCTCCACGGCGCCGGCTTCACCCAGCTCCGCGAGGCGGACGAGGACGGCTCGCCCCTCGCGACCGCGACCATGACCGCGATCGTGGTCGAAGAACTGGCGGGCGCGGTCTGCGGCGCGCCGCTGGTCGGCGCGCTGCTCGCGGGCGAGCTGGCGCGGCTCGGCGGGGTCTCCCCGGACGCGCCCGCCACCGTGCTGCTCGCCGAGGACCTGGCCGGGCTCGCCGACGACGGCGCCGGTCTCGCCTGGGACGCCGGGGCACCCCTCCGGCACGCACTCGCGCTGTCCGGGGACGGCCTGCTCGTCGTCGATCTCGGCGAGCCGACGGGGACCCAGGACCTGTCGCGGTTCGTCGCCCGCTCCTCCGGTGCAGCGCGCCGCCTCGGTGCCGCGCCCTCGGCGGACGCGCTGGAACGCTTCGCCTCCTTCGCGCGCCTGCTGCTCGCCGCAGACCTCCTCGGCACGGCCGGGCGGGTGTTCGCCGACGCGGTCGAGTACGCCAAGCAGCGGATCCAGTTCGGCGTGCCGATCGGGTCGTTCCAGTCAGTGCAGCACCTCTGCGGACGGGCGTACGCCGAGGTCGAGGCGTTGCGCAGCGCGGTGATCACCGCGGCCTGGGCGCTCGACGCGGGCGCGGAGCACCGGGAGACCTCGCTGGTCGCCAAGTCCTACGCCGCGCGGGCCGGGGTCGAGATCGTCGAGCACGCGGTGCAGGTGTTCGGCGGCGTCGCGATCACCTGGGAGTTCCCGGCGCACCGGCACCTGCGCCGCGCGTTGCTCGACGCCGAGGTGTTCGGCGGCGCCGAGGCCACCGCGGACGCGCTCCTCGCCCTCGTCGACCAGGAGGCCACCGATGGACCTGAGTGAGAGCCCCGAGCTGGTCGCCTTCCGCGACGGCCTGCGGAAGTGGCTGCGCGACAACGTCATCGAGCAGGGGCCGGACGAGCCGCGCGGGCTGTTCCTCAAGCGCTGGCACCAGGTCCTGTTCGCCGGCGGCTGGGTCGGGCTGTCCTGGCCGACCGAGTACGGCGGCCGCGGGCTGAGCAACGTCTACGACGTCGCGCTCAACGAGGAGATCGGCGCCCTCGGCGCACCCGACGCCCCACGCATCGGGTACATGGGGCGTGCGTTCCTGCAGTGGGGCACCCAGGAGCAGCGCGATCGCTACCTTCCGCGGCTGCTGAGTGGCGAGGACTACTGGTGTCAGGGCTTCAGCGAGCCGAACGCGGGCTCGGACCTGGCCAACCTCTCCACGCGCGCCGAGCGGACCGAGACCGGCTACCGGATCACCGGGCAGAAGGTCTGGACCAGCTACGCCGAGCACTGCGACTTCTGCATCCTGCTGGCCCGGACCGGGGAGCCGGGCGGGCGACACAAGGGCGTCTCGGCGTTCGTCGTGCCGATGCGCTCGACCGGGATCGAGGTCCGGCCGATCGTCGCCACCACCGGCGAGTCGGAGTTCTGCGAGATGTTCTTCGACGGCGTCGAGGTGCCCGAGGAGAACCGGCTCGGCGCCGAGGGCGACGGCTGGCCCATCGCGATGATGACCGTGGCCTACGAGCGGGGCGCCGCCGACGTCGGCTACCTCTCCAAGTTCGGTGCGGCGCTGGGCGAGCTCCGCGCCCTGCTCGGTGACCGGCTACGGACGGACGCCGCAGTGCGCCGGCGGGTGGCGGATCTCGAGGTCCGGTTCCGGATCCTCACCACGCACGTCCGGCGCCGGCTCGCCGAGCGCGACCTGGCCGACACCCTGCCCGGGCCGGAGATGTCGGTGGACAAGCTGCTCATGACGGAGGTCGACCAGGCGCTGCACCGCGCGGCGATCGACCTGCTCGGGGCGTCGGCCGTGCTGCCGGCGGAGTCCGACGCGGCGGGGGAGTGGATGCGCCGCTACCTCTACTCGCGGGCCGCGTCGATCTACGGCGGTTCCGAGCAGATCCAGCTGAACCTGCTGGCCCAGCGGGTCCTCGGGCTGCCCCGCTGAGCTGGCCTACGGGGGAGCGTCCGGCGGGCCCGCCGCCGGGGTCCTCCGCCGCGGGGCCGGGTCAGAGTGCGCTGGCCCAGCTCCGCGCCGGGTGTGTCTCCAGCTCGTGCAGGCGGGCGATCTCGGACTGTCGCGCCGTCTCGTCCCGCAGCCCGCGCACGGCGCGGGCCGACGAGGCGTCGACGACGCGGTCGCCGAACTGGGAGAGCATGTTCTGCTGCGAGGCCTCGAGGTGCGCGCGGGCGTACCGCTCGGCGCCCGCCGCGTCGGCGTCTAAGATCTTGTCGGCGATCCTCCGGTGCGCGGCGAGCACCTGCTTCTGTGCGTCGACGGTCGGGTACCGGCCGAGGTCGGTCGCCTCGTGCGCCCAGGTCTCCTCCTGCGTCGACCAGATCGCGACTAGGCTGCGCACGATGATCCGGGTCGTGGCGACCGGGGTCTGGGCCACCACGAGGTCGTGGAACTGGCGGGCGCGGTGGGTGAACGCCGGCCCGTCGCCGATGACCTCCTCGGTGAGCCGGAGGTTGCCCTCGACCAGCGGACGGAGGGCCTCCCGTGCCCCCTCGTCGGTGGCGCAGGTGGCCGCGCAGGCCGGCTCGAACATGAGGATCGAGCTGCCGAGGTCGCGCAGGTGCACCTGGTCGCCCTGCAGCGCCACCCCGATGGAGTGCGACACCGAGCCGCCGTCGGGCATGTGGATGAGCGCACCGCCGGCCTTCCCGCGGCGGACGGTGATCAGGCCCTCGCCCTCGAGGATCCGCAGCGCCTCCCGCAACGGCGGGGCACTGACCCCGAACATCGCGACGAGATCGTCCTGCTTCGGCAGCAGGCCGCTGGTGTGCACGCCGTTCAGGATCTGCTCGCGCAACTCCGAGGCGATGAGCTCGGCGAGCCGCGGCTGCACTCGAGCGCGCCGGGACAGACCCGGGGTTTCTGCCATGCTGGATCCCATCCGTCGGCCGCGAAGTCGATTCCTCGATAAGTTTACACTGATGAGCAGCGGACGGGCCGTGAACAGCGGGTTCCGACCCGGCGGGTCTTGTCCTCCGTTCTGGTGATCCACAGTGGAGTGTCGGACCGAGCCCACGTAGCGAGCGCTCCTCCGTGTCGAGCGCTCCGGCTGCTGCGGTCCGAGACCGTGTCTGATCCTGATGTTCGACGTCAGCGAGGCCGGGTGGCGATCAAGGCTGCGGACGTGGTGTGTGCTCGCAGGTAGTCGTGGAGCCGTAGAGCTCGAGTGCGGCGTTGCGATCGCCCTCGGTCGTCGCGAGGTAGACGGCGAAGCGCGGGGAGGACAGCCAGTCCTCGACCCAGCCGTCAGCCGTCATGCCTGACCTCCCACGAGCGCAGGTGCTACCCTGATGAGCGAATAGCCCCGGATGGCCCCTGACCTCTTTGGTCATGTCACCGGGGCTTTGATCTTTGCACGGGCCGGGACTGCAGCGACCCTGACGACAGTGGGTCGCCGGTTCGCGGCGACCTCCTCGCGGGAGGGGTCTCCGGTGTTGCGGAGGTCCGTCCCCAGGCGCGAGGCCGTAGAGCCACTCGTGGTGCAAAGCCGTGTTCGTGGTGCGAGTTGTGGAGGCTGTAGTAGTCGGCGCTGTTGTTGCGTCCCGTCCATGGCCCCGAGCAGCGCGGCCATCCGGGCGGGCAGCATCCGGCGCAGCTTCAGCAAGGCAGACAGGGCCGCCTGGTCGTCGCCGAGCACGCGGGACCGGGCGGCCTCCCGCAGCGCGACGGCGAGGGCGAAGGCGTCCTCGTCGTCGAGGACGAGGTGGATCGCCCGGCCGCCCCCGCCGAGCCGGTGCCCGCCGAACCGCCCGGATCGGACTCCACCGAGTACCCGATCTCGCGGAGGCGCGCGATGTCGCGGCGCACGGTCCGCTCGGTGACCTCCATCCGCGCCGCCGGCTCGGCCGCCGACCAGGACGGCCGCGAGGCCAGCAGCGAGACGACCTGGAGCAGACGGGAGGACGTGCCGGTCACACCCGTGGCTGCCGGGGAGCGACGTGCGCCGAGGGGGAGGGACGCGGGCGGCTGACGTAGCAGTCGGCGTGGAACCAGCCCGCGGACTCCTTGCCGGTCGGGTCGAGGCCACGGGAGCGGACGTCGGCGACGGCTGCGTCCTGCTCCGCCGCGTCGACGAAGCGGCGCTGGCGGACGGTGCCGGGCAGGCGGTGGGTGGCGAGGCCGTGCGCGTCGAGCACGCCGGTGATCTCGTCGTAGTCGAAGACGCGCAGCACGAACGCCACGAGCCGGACGTCCGACGGCAGATGCGTGAGCAGGCGGGTGAACGTCGGCGGGCCGACGTACCCGACGCCGCCGGTACACACCACCGTCCCCACCGTGGGGAGCGCGGCGGCGAGCCCGGGGGACGGGTCCGCGCGTTCGAGGTCCTCGGCGAACCCGCCGGCGAGCAGCCCGGCCCGGGACGCGTAGCCGACCGCGGGGGCGGAGGCGTCGAGGCCGAGGACACGCACGTCGGGGCGCTCCTCCCAGGCACGGAAGAACGCGGCGTCGGCGGCCGCGAGCGCGGCCGGGGACAGCTCGGCGAGGGCGGGATTGGTGTAGCGCGCCGCGAGCGCGCCGAGCCCCACGGAGGTGCGGAGCAGCGCCGCGTTGGTGCCGTAGGAGCAGCAGAGGTCGAGCACGGTCCGCGCCCGTGCGTCCCGGTCGGCTCCGTCGATCTCGGCGCGGACGACGGGCAGGGCGTGCGCGGGGACCTGGTACTCCAGCGGCGCGAGGGCGGCGAAGTAGGCCCGCGGGTCCGGCGCGGTGTAGATGCCGCTGAAGTCGGCCTTCGAGGTCGCGGTCCGCGCCCGGGTCATCCGGGAGCCTCCTCCGCGGCGAGGAGGGCATCGAGCTCGGCCACGGCCTCGCGGAGGCGGTCGGCGAAGACGTGCATCCGGTCGGCCACCGCGCGCGGGGTGGCGAGGTAGACGTCGAAGCGGTCGTGCTGCAGCCCGTACCCGACGCCGATGCAGGTGGGGCTGGTGGAGCCGAAGCCGAAGTACTGGATGCGGGGTGAGGGGACGGAGCTGGTGGAGAGATGGTCGTCGCGCAGGATCGTCCATCCCGGACTGTCGAAGAACGGCAGCTCCGGGCCGCCGCGGCGGCGCTGGATCCACTGGAGCTCCCAGAGGTGCTGCTCGGGGGCGTCGCCGGCCTGGCACTCCTTCGCCCGGCGCACGTGGGCCTCGGCGGCGGCGCGGAAGGCGGCCCGCCGGGCGTCGTCGTCCACGGCCGGGTCGGTCATCGCGTCGGCGAACGCGACGATCTCCGGGGTCACCACGCGCATGGCCTCGGTGCGGCCGTGGTGGAAGCGGCGGGTGGCGATCGACTCGTAGGTCGCGCCGGTGAGGCCCGTGGCGCGCCGGTGGGCGAGCTGGAAGGCCAGCTGGGCGAACGCGTCGGGGGAGCAGCGCAGTTCCTTGGCCCGCAGGCTGGTGAAGCCCTCGATCGTCAGGGTCGACGTGGCGCAGGCCGCGGCGAAGTCGGCGAACTCGGATGCGGCCCGGGCGATGTCGGCGCGCAGGGCGTCGTCGAGCCGCCAGCGGACGGGGGCGGCGGAGGCGGGGCCCGCGCCGGGGAGGTCCGGGGTCGGAGCGCCGAGGATCGCGTCGACGTAGCCGATGACGGTGGTGCCGTCGAGCTCGCAGTGCTCGCCGTTGAGCCCGGCCGTGCCGTCGCCGAACACGATCAGCGTGAGCGACTTGTCGAACCACCGGTTGCCGGAGTCGCCGTGCAGGAGGATGTCGCACGCCTCGCGCGGTTCGGCCGGGACGGCGTCCTCCAGGGCGATGCAGAACAGCGCGGTCTCGATCGTCTCGAGGGCGTCCGCGTTGTGCTCACGCAGCGCGTCGCGGCTCTCCGCCCAGGCCGCACGGGCCTTGGTCGTGAGGCTCCCGACGCCGTCGCCCCGCCCGGCGGTGGCCGCGACGACGGCGCGGAGGCCCTCGGCGATCTCCGCGGCCGAGTGCGGCGTCCCGTCCGGCGCGATCACGTCCAGCCTGACGACGTGGCCGCGGTGGAACACCACGACGTGCCGCTCGGTCGACGGTCCCGGCCAGGCGTCGGTGTAAGGGGTGCGGCTGGTGTCGATCTCGCGGCCGGGGATGCGACAGGCCGAGAACAGGTACTTGAGCTGCTCCATCGACAGCGGCGCACCGCGCTGGGTCGCCGGCGGGACCGCCTGGGCGTCGACGGCGAGCTTGTAGGCGACCGTGGCGGCGGTCAGCTCGGCGGCGCGCTCGATCCGGCCGAGGCCGGGGGCGTCCTGGAAGAGGAAGAAGAAGTTGGCGTTCAGCGCGATCCGGTCGCGGCGGCCGAGATAGCGGGAGCGCCAGAACGCATCCAGCCAGCTGTGCACGCCGGGCGTGGCGTCGTAGGCGCGCAGGGCGGCGTCGAGCTCCGGGGCCTCGGCGGCGAGGAACTCGTCGAGGGCCTTCTCGGTGCGGGCACGCTCGTCGTCGGTCAGCAGGGGCGCGCACCACTCCAGGAACCGCCGGGCCGTGTCCTCGAGGGAAGGCAGCGGCACCCGGGGCAGGGCGTCCTCGTTGCCGAAGGTCAAGGGGGAGAGGGTCACCGGGAGCCCTTCAGATCAGGAGCCGGTCGACGCGGCCGGCGCCGGCGGGGACGGAGTGGGCGGCGGTGACCCGGCCGAACAGCTGCCGGGCCCGGGCCGCGGTGCCGACCACCCCGGGCCGGCGGCTGTAGGCGAGGATCGCGCTGTGCCGGTCCCGGCCGCCCGCCACCGGACTGACCCGGTGCAGCGAGTACCGGCCGGCGAAGAGCTGCAGGTCGCCGGGGCGCAGATCCAGGGTGCGGACGGCGGTGTGGTCGCCGTCGAGGACGGCGGAGACGGCGTCGAGGTTCTCGGCCCGCGGCGACCGGATGCCGGGGCAGTACTGGAACACCCCGCCGGCCTCCGCGGCCTGGGTCAGCAGGCTGACGGTGAACTCGTTGGTGTCGAAGTGCCAGGGGTGCTCCCGGCCGGGGGCGACGACGTTGAGCACCAGGCCCGACAGCGGGTCGGCGAGCGCGAACACCTCGGGCAGGCCGAACGCGGCGGCGACGAACCGCTGCACGGCGCGGTCGGTGTGGAGCCGCTGGATCAGCGCGTCGGCCGGGATCCGGTCCCGGGCCACGAACGCGTTGCCCCGCTCCATGAGCCGCTGTGCCGGGTGCCCCGCCGGGAGCGTGGGGTCCGGGTCGGTGTTGTAGACGTTGACGACCTCGGTCTCGTGGTGGGCCAGCGGCGCCAGGGCCCGGCCCTCCTCGCGCAACGCCTCGACCTGCCCGGCCCGCACGAACCCGGGCAGCACGCAGCAGCCGGACTCGCGCAGGTCGGCCCGCACCCGGTCGACCAGGCCCGGATCGTCGAGCGGATAGCGGTCGGTGTCCACGATCGTCGGGTCCACGCGGCCCCACCCTTCACGTCGTCGTGCGAGCGTCGGTGTGCGGAACGTAGCGGCTCGCCGGGTGGACCAGAACTCTCCGACCGCAGGGTCCCCGGGGTGGTGCTCAGGTCTCGGGCAGGTTCTGCACGTGCTGGAAGCCGAAGCGGCCCTTGATGCAGAGGTGCCCGTGGGTCACGGAGTGGTCCGACGGGCTCGTCACGTTCACGATGCTGCCCTGCTGGACGTGCAGCTCCAGGTTGCAGCCGACCCCGCAGAACGAGCAGATCGTGGTGGTCACGGTCTCCGCCTCGGGATGCCAGTCCCCGTCCTCGCGGAGCTCGTGCTCGCGGACCGACTTCAGCGCGCCCGTCGGACAGACCCCGATGCAGTTGCCGCAGTACACGCAGGCCGAGTCGGGGAGCTCGCCGTCGTACTCGGTGGCGATGTGGGCGTCGAACCCGCGGCCGGCGGCGGAGATCGCGAAGGTGAACTGCGCGTCCGTGCCGCAGGCCTTCACGCACTTGTAGCAGAGGATGCAGCGGGCGTAGTCGCGCACGTAGAGGTCGTTGTCGACCTTGACCGGCTGGGCGACGTTCGCCGCCGTCGCCCCGTCCGGGGCGTGGTGGTGACCCGGCCGGCGACCCGCGCGGTCGTCCTCGGCGGGGGCGGGCGGCCCGTACCGGTCCGGGTCGACGCCGTACTCGACCATCCAGCGCTGCACGTCCGCACTCGCCTGGGTCATGTCGGTGGACGAGGCGAGAAGTTCCAGCACCATCCGACGGCTGTGGCGCACCTTCTCGGTGTCCGTGCGCACGACCATCCCGTCCTCGACCTTGCGGGCACAGGACGGCACGAGCACCCGGGAGCCCTCGACCTCGACCATGCACACGCGGCATGCGTTGATCGGCGTGAGGTTCGGCGCCCAGCACAGGGTCGGCGTCTCGACGCCCCGGTCGCGCAGGACGTCGAGGATCGTCGATCCCTCGGGGACGCGGACCTCGCGGCCGTCGACCGTGACGGTGACGAGCCGGGAGATCGAGCCGAGCAGCACGGTCACAGCAGCCCCAGTTTCAGTGCGGACATGACGGCGGCCGGGGCGGTCTGCCCCAACCCGCAGATGGACGCGTCCTGCATGACGCGGGCCAGGTCGTCGAGCAACGTCAGCTCCGGGCCCTTCGCGGCACCCCGGGTGAGCCGGGCCAGCGCCTCCTCCTGGCGGACGGTGCCGACCCGGCAGGGCACGCACTGTCCGCAGGACTCGTCCCGGAAGAAGGCCGCGATCCGGCGCAGCGTCCCGGTCAGGTCGGCCTGCGTGTCGAACGCCAGCACCACACCGGAGCCGAGGGTGGCACCGATCTCGCGCGCGGCCTCGAGCGTGAGCGGCACGTCGAGGTGCTCGGGCAGGACGAACCCGCCCGCCGCGCCGCCGAGCAGGACCGTCCGCAGCTCGCCGCGCACGCCCCCGGCCAGGTCCAGCAGCTCGCGCAGCGTGGTGCCGAACGACACCTCGTAGACGCCGGGCGTGCCGACCGCGCCGGACACGCAGAACAGCTTGGTGCCGGTCGAGCGGCCGCCGCCGACCCCGGCGAAGGCCTGGCCGCCGACGGCGAGCACCGGCAGGACGTTGTACAGCGTCTCCACGTTGTTGATCACGGTCGGCTTGCCGAACAGCCCGCTCGTGGCGGGGAACGGGGGCTTGTTGCGAGGCTCGCCGCGGTGACCCTCGATCGAGTTGAGCAGCGCGGTCTCCTCGCCGCAGATGTAGGCGCCGGCCCCGCGGCGCAGCTCGATGTCGAAGCGGAAACCGTCCCCCGCCACGTCGTCGCCGAGGTACCCGTGGGCGCGCGCGGTCGCGATCGCGTGCTCCAGGCGCCGGGTGGCGAGGGGGTACTCGCCGCGGATGTAGAGGTAGCCGCGCTCGCAACCGGTGGCGTATGCGGCGATCGTCATGGCCTCGATCAGCCCGAACGGGTCGTACTCCATGAGCACGCGGTCCTTGAACGTGCCGGGCTCCGACTCGTCGGCGTTGCACACCAGGTAGTGCGGACGGCTGGGGGCGCGCGCGACACCGTCCCACTTGACCCCGGTCGGGAACGCGGCCCCGCCGCGCCCGGTGAGCGAGGAGTCGGAGACCTCGCGGATGACCCGTTCCGCGCCGAGCTCGACCGCGCGCCGCAGTGCCTCGTAGCCGCCGTGGGCGCGGTAGTCGTCGATGCTCTCCGGGTCGACGACGCCCACCCGGCGCAGCAGGGTCAGCTGCGGCTGCCCGGCCTGCGGGACGCTCACGGTGACGTCGGCGAACGCGGCGTCGGCGGCCGGGACCTCCGTGGGCTCCTCGGTCGCGATCCGGTCCAGCTCCGCCCGCAGGCTCCCGATCGCCGCGGGCGCGACGCTCACGTCCGGCCGCTTGGCCAGCTGCAGCAGCACGGCCGGGGCCCGCTCGCACAGGCCCAGGCACGGGCTGCGCACCCAACAGACCTCCTTGCCCTCGCCCTCCTCGCCGAGGTCCTCGGCCAGCCCGGCGATGACGTCCTCGGCGCCGGCCGGCGCGCACGCCACGTCGTCGCACACGTGGACGACGTGCGGCGCCCGTGGCGCGACGCTGAACATCGCGTAGAACGTGGCGACGCCGTAGACGTCGGCGGGCGGCACCGACAGCACCCTCGCCACGTGGTTCAGCGCGCCCGGCGTGAGGTGCCCGACCTCGTCCATCACCGCGTGCAGCGCCGGCAGCAGGATGTGCCGACGGCCCCGGGCGGCGTGTCCCGCGTCGGGGAAGCGCACGTCGGCGCCCGGGACGTCGTCGGGCGACCGGTGCGCCGCGAACGCCGCGTCGACGGCGCGGCGCTCGGCCTCGGTCGGCGCGGTGCCGGACAGGCGCAGGTCCATCAGATCTTCTCGATGCGGATCGCCGTCGCCTTGAACTCCGACGTGCCCGACTTGGGGTCCCACGCGTCGTTGGTCAGGACGTTGATGTCGACCTCCTCGGAGAAGTGCGGCGTGAACGACGCCAATCCGGGCCGCAACGACGGGTCGAACGCCACCGGCGCCTCGACCGCGCCCCGGCGGGACACGACCCGCACCCGTTCGCCGTCGGCGATGCCCAGCTCCGCCGCGTCCTCGGCGTCCATCCGCAGCGACTCGCGCCGCCGCATCGGCGAGGAGTACCCGCCGCTCTGCACGCCGGAGTTGTAGGCGTCGAGGATGCGGACGGTGGTGAGCCGGATCGGGAAGTCCTCGCTGAGGACGTCGAGCGGGGCGGCGTGCTCCACCGGCATGAACGGCGCCAGGCGGCCGCGGTCCTCCGGATCCTCGGCCCACAGCCGGGTGTGCAGCGTCTGCGTGCCGGGATGGTCCTCGTCGGGACACGGCCACTGGATCCCGCCGAGCGCGTCCAGACGGGCGTAGGACATGCCGGCGTGCCAGTTCAGGGACAACGACCGCAGCTCGTCCCACACCTCCTCGGCGGTCGGCTCGCCCCAGGGGTGACCCATCCGCTCGGCGACGCCGCAGATGATGTGCGAGTCCGGCCGGGCCGACCCCGGCGGGTCGATCGCCTTGCGGACGCGCTGGACGCGCCGCTCGGAGTTGGTCACCGTGCCCTCGTACTCGCACCAGTCCGCCGCGGCGGGCAGGACGACGTCGGCCAGCTCGGCCGTGGCCGTGCGGAAGATGTCCTGGACGACGAGGTGGTCCAGGCCCTCCAGCAGGTGCCGGGCGTGCGTGGCGTTGGCCTCCGACTCGGCCGGGTTCTCCCCGATGCAGTACAGCGCGCGCAGCGTGCCGGTCTCCATCGCCTCGAAGATCTCGGACAGGTGCATCCCCGGCTTCGGCGAGATCGGCACGCCCCACGCCCGCTCGTAGCGGGCGCGTGCCACCTCGTCGCCGAGGTCGTAGCCGCCGGGCAGCTTGGCGGGGATGGCGCCCATGTCACCGCCGCCCTGGACGTTGTTCTGCCCGCGCAGCGGCACCAGCCCCGACCCGTAGCGGCCGACGTGCCCGGTCAGCAGCGCGAGGTTGATCAGGGCGAACACGTTGTCGGCGGCGTTGTGGTGCTCGGTGATGCCGAGCGTCCAGCAGATCTGGGCGCGGTCGGCGCGGGCGTAGGCGTGCGCCAGGCCGCGGATCAGGTCGGCGTCGACGCCGGTGATCTCCTGGGCGCGCTCGAGCGTGTAGGGCTCGACCGTGGCGCGGTAGTCCTCGAACCCGGTGGTCGACCTCTCGACGAACACCTCGTTGACCAGGCCGGCGTGGATGATCTCGCGCCCGATCGCGTTGGCCAGCGCGACGTCCGTGCCGACGTCGAGGCCCAGCCACCCGTCGGCCCACTGCGCGGTGGACGTGCGCCGCGGGTCGACCGACCACATCCGGGCGCCCTTCTTCAGGCCCTGCAGGACGTGGTGGAAGAAGATCGGGTGCGTCTCGCGCGCGTTGGAACCCCACAGGACCAGCAGATCGGCGTCCTCGGCCTCGACGTAGGCCGACGTACCGCCACCCGCTCCGAACACTGCCGTCAGACCGACGACCGAGGGAGCGTGTCAAGTGCGGTTGCAGGAGTCCACGTTGTTGCTGCCCATGACCACCCGGGAGAACTTCTGTGCGACGAAGTTCATCTCGTTCGTGGCCTTGGAGCAGCTGAACATCCCGAACGCCTCGGGGGCGACGCCGCGGAACCCGGCGGCGGCGCGGTCGAGGGCTTCGTCCCAGCTCGCCGGGCGTAGCACGCCGTCGTCACGGACGAGCGGCTCGGTGAGGCGGACGTGGCGGGGGCGGCGCGGCATCGGGCGACCTCCTGCTCGGACGGCGAGGACCAGCCGCGACCAGCCTAGTGAGAAATGTGACTCCGCACACGGGGGCGCGGGCAACTGGACCCGGCCGACCGGCCAGGGCCGCGTCGATGGTGCTGCGGTGATCCGCAGGCCCGTCCGGGGCGCGGGAGTGGCGCCGGACCGCATCGTCGCGGCGCCACCGGGCTCGACGGAGCGAGCCCGCAGGGCTCACTTCTTCTTCTTGCCCTTCTTCTTCTTGTCCTTCTTCTTGGCCATGGCGCACCTCCCCAGCTCCTCGGCGTAACCCCTCGTCAACGAACGTCAACCTAGCATTGACGGCGCGATCGTCAAGGGAAAGTTGACGATGGTCGTCCGCTCGAAGGGGTGGCCGGCGAGCCCGACGTCGTTCGTCCGGCCTGCACGCACCTCAAGGCCCTACCAAACGATTGTCTGGGCGGGTAGCGTCGGCCCGCGGCGGACCAACGGAGGTGTCGCGATGGACTTCGAGCTCACTGAGCAGCAACAGCTCTTCCGGAAGACCGTGCGGGAGTGGGTGGACCGCGAGGCGCCCAAGTCCTGGGCCCGGGAGCTCGAGCGCGACGAGCACCATTTCCCGCACGCGCTGTTCGACAAGTTCACGGCCGCGGGCTTCCACGGCATCGGGATCCCGGAGCAGTACGGCGGCCAGGGCGGGGACGTGCTGACCCAGATGATCCTGGCCCGCGAGCTGGCGCGGTCGCTGGCCGGGCTGACCTGGGTCTGGGGGATCACCTCCTTCGCGGGCGGCAAGTCGGTCGGGCTCTACGGCACCGAGGAGCAGAAGGCGGAGCACCTCCCGGCGATCGTCGAGGGCCGCGAGAAGTGGGCGATCGGGTTCACCGAGCCCGGCGGCGGCACGGACCTGCTGGGCGGCATGCGGACCCGGGCGCGGAAGGTCGACGGCGGCTGGGTGGTGACCGGGCAGAAGACCTGGAGCTCGGCCTCGCACGTGGCCGACTACATCCTGCTGCTGGCCCGGACCGCCGACCACGGCGAGAAGCGGCACCAGGGCGTCTCGCTGTTCATCCTGCCCGCGAAGGCCGAGGGCGTGACGATCCGCGAGATCCCCAAGCTGGGGATGCGTGCGCTCGGCTCGTGCGACGTCTTCCTCGACGACGTGTTCGTCCCGGACGCGAACCTGCTCGGCGAGCAGGACCGGGCCTGGTACATGCTGCTGCCCACGCTGAACAACGAGCGGATCATGCTGTCCTCGTTCTGCGTGGGGATCATGGACGGGGTCCTCGAGGACGCGCTGCGGTACATGCAGGAACGGGAGGCCTTCGGCGGGCCGATCGGCCGGTTCCAGGCGCTGCAGCACCACGTCGCCAACATCGCGATGTGGCGCGACCAGGCCGAGCTGATGGTCTACCGCGCGGCGTGGCTGCAGTCGTTGGGCCGCCCGTGCGGGCAGGAGGCGAACATGGCGAAGGTCGTGGCCTCCGAGCTGGCCGGGCAGGCGGCCGACCTGGGGCTGCAGATCCTCGGCGGCATGGGGTACTCGGCCGAGACGGACATGCAGCGCTACTGGCGCGACGTGCGGTTGTTCCGGATCGGACCGGTCACGAACGAGATGGCCCGCAACGGCATCGCCGAGGGGCTGGGCCTGCCGCGGTCGTTCTCGTGAGCGCTGTGACTCCGGGGCTGACGATCCCGGGCCTGGTCCTGCGGGCGGCCCGCGAGCACCCCGACTCCGACGCGTTCGTCTTTCCCGAGGCCCGGCAGACCTACCGCGAGCTGCTCGCCTCGGCGACCGAGGTCGCGCGGGCGCTCACCGCGCTCGGGGTGGGACCGGGGGACGCGGTCGGCACCCTGATGCCCAACGGGCTCGCCTTCGCCCACGCGATGATCGGGACCGCGATGACCGGGGCGCTGTTCGTGCCGGTCAACGCCCGGCTGGCGCCGCGGGAGATCGCGCACGTCGTCCCCGACTCGGGGATGACGGTCCTGCTCACCACCGACGCCGTCGACGAGCACGTGGACTACGTGGCGCGGCTGCACCAGGCCTTCCCCGAGCTGGCCGCAGCCAGGTCCGGGAGCACGCCGGCCCTCGCGGGCGCGCCCGCGCTCGAGACGGCGGTGGTGCTCGGGACCCGCGCGGCACCCGGCTTCCGCACCGGCGCGGACTTCCTCGCCCTCGGCGCGGCGGTCGACGAGGCCACCGCGCTGGCGGCGGCCGAGGCCGTCACCCCGGACGCGCCCTACATCATGATGTACACCTCCGGGACCACGGCCGAGCCGAAGGGCTGCCCGCTCACGCACCGCTCCGTCGTCGGGCTGGGGCGGGCGGTCGGCGAGGAGGCGTTCGCGCTCACCGCCGCCGACCGGATGTGGAACCCGCTGCCGATGTTCCACGTCAGCGCGCAGGCGCCGATGGTCGGTGTGCTCAACGCGGGCGCCGCCTGGCTCTCCATGACCCACTTCGAGGTCGACGCCGCGATGGACCAGATCGAGCGCGAGCGCGCCACGATCCTCTACCCGGCCTATCCCACGCTGACCGGCCCGCTGCTGCGCCATCCCTCGTACGGCCCGGACACCTTCCGGCGGGCCCGCGCGATGCTCACCGTCGGCCCGCCGGACCTGCTGCGCAGCTTCCAGGAGCAGCTGCCGCACACCGCGCACGTCAGCTGCTACGGGTCCACGGAGACCGGCGGGGTCGCCATCATGGGCCGGCTCGACGACCCGCTGGAGGCGCGGCTGACCTCTGGCAGGCCCTTCACCGGCGTCGAGGCGCAGGTCCGGGACCCGCTGACCGGCACCGCGCTGCCGCCGGGGGAGACCGGGCCGCTGTGGATCCGCGGGTTCAACCTCTTCCAGGGCTACCGCAACGACGCGGCGAAGACCGCCGCGAGCTTCGACGACGAGGGCTGGTTCCACACCGGCGACCTCGCCTCGATCGACGCCGCGGGCAACCTGACCTTCCGCGGCCGCACCAAGGACATGCTCAAGGTCGGCGGCGAGAGCGTCGGCTGCCTGGAGGTCGAGGCCCATCTGGCCGCGCACCCGGACGTGCAGGTCGCGGCGGTCGTCGGGGTCCCGGACCCGAAGTACGGCGAGGTGCCGGCGGCGTTCGTCGAGCTGCGGCCCGGCGCGGCGCTGACCGAGGAGGAGGTGCTCGCGCACTGCCGCGCGGGCCTGGCGAAGTACAAGGTGCCCCGGTACGTCCGGTTCACCGCCGACTGGCCGATGTCGGCAACCAAGATCCAGAAGTTCCGCCTGCGGGACCGCCTGCTCGACGAGCTGTCGGCCGGGGTGTGACCGGCCGTGCGGTCGACGAGGTGGTGAACAGGAGGAGGGCGCCGCGCACCGGCACCGCGCCGCCCTTCCGCGCCGACGACGGCCGCTGGCAGGAGCTGCTGGAGATCGCGGCCCGGATCTTCGCGCGCAAGGGCTACCGGTCGACCACCCTGCAGGACATCGCCGACGAGTTCGGCGTGCTGAAAGGGAGCCTCTACCACTACATCCGCAGCAAGGACGAGCTGCTGTTCGAGGTCGTCCGGTCCGTCTACGGGGCCGGCCTGGCGAACCTGCGCGCGCTGGCCGCGGCCGACCTCGATCCCGTCGAGCGGCTGCGGGCGGTGATCCGCGGCCACGTGCTCTACCTGACCGACAACCTCGTCGGGACGACGGTGCTCCTGCACGAGTTCGACCAGCTCTCCGAGGAGCACCGGGCGCGGTTGCCGATCCGCGAGTACCAGGCCGTGGTCGCCGACCTGGTCGCCGGCGCGCAGACCGATCCGCGGGTCAAGCCGGACCTCGACCCTCAGCTCACTGCCCTCGCCGTGCTGGGGGCGGCCAACTGGGTCTACCGCTGGTACCGGTCGGACGGGAAGCGCTCGCCGGAGGAGATCGGCGAGGCCTACGCCGACCTGCTGGTCGACGGCATGTTGACCCGAACCCTGGCGGGGGAGCCCGCGGCGCCTTAGACGACGATCAGCGCGGAGGCAGCGGTGCCGATGCTGCGGAAGAAGATGATCATCGCCTGGAAGGCGTTGCCGACCGCTGCTCCTGCTGCCGCCGGGTTCGGGATCACCCAGATCAGCAGGACCAGCACGATGATCAAGCCCCATGCCCACCGTGGCATGACTCGATGGTGGCATCGTGCAACCGACCTGCACCAGGGGCGGCGCTGGTCGATCTGGGGGCAATACGCTCTCTGGCGACGACCGGACGCCGACTCGTTGGACCGTTCGGCCGGACGTCCGGCCGACACGCGGCCCTGGCCCCGCCCGTCGGGGTTCGGCGCGGTGGAGGGCCGATCGTCCCTTGCGCTCCGGACGCGACCATGCCGGTCGACCGGGAGGCGCACGGCGTCTAGCGTCCCGGCCCATGCCGATGAACGCCGTCCATCGCCGGTTGTGCCGCTCCGCGGGCTGGGCGGAGCGGATGCACGGCCAGGTCATGCCGTGGGCGCTCGACGGCGTGGCGCTCACCGGCGAGGTACTGGAGATCGGCCCGGGCTACGGGGTGACGACACGGTGGTTGGCCGAGCGCGCCGGACGCCTCATCGCCGTGGAGGTCGACCCGGTGCTCGCCGCCGACCTGCGGTGGGATCTCGCCGGCCGGGTCGAGGTCAGGACCGGCGACGGGGCGGACCTGCCCTTCCCGACCGAGAGCGTCGACGTGGTGGTCTGCTTCACGATGCTGCACCACGTCCCCTCGGCGGCGCAGCAGGACCGGCTGTTCGCCGAGGCCGCCCGGGTGCTGCGGCCCGGCGGGACGTTCGCGGGCTCGGACAGCCGGGTCTCGCTCCGGTTCCGGCTGCTGCACGTGCGCGACACCATGGTGCCCGTCGACCCGGCGACCCTGCCCGACCGGCTCCGTGCGGCAGGCTTCGGCGAGGCGGAGACGGGCCTGGGAGGGCGCTCCTTCCGGTTCAGCGCGACCACGCCCCCGTAGGGCCGCCTGCGGTCGACCTCCCGCTACCGGTCGGGGCGACGCACACTTCCGGATTCGTGATCGCCGAGGGTGTGCGCTGAGGGCTCGCCACCATCGCACAGCATCGCCGATCAACGGTGCCGGCCGCAGCTCGTAATCGCGAAGTTGCTGCACGGGCGACTCAGAGCGCGCCGGCGGCGGCGTGCAGGTTCTTGGCCGCCAGCGCGAGGCCTCGCCGAGTCGCAGGCCTGTACGCGGGCCGGGCGACGGTGCTGGAGGCCGCCCGCGCCTACGACGCGGGCGAGGACGTGACGCTGGCCCCGTCGTCGGCCAAGCTGTTCTGCAGCGAGATGCTCGGGCGCGTCGCCGACCGGGGTGTCCAGGTGCACGGCGGGATGGGGTACATGCGCTCGGTCCCGGTGGAGCGGTTCTACCGCGACGCCCGGCTCTTCCGGATCTACGAGGGCACGAGCGAGATCCAGAAACTGATCATCGCCCGGCGGCTGCTGGCCGGCGTGGCGGGCTGAGGAGGACGTCATGGAGCTGCTGGCAGGGCGGGCCGCCGTCGTCACCGGTGGGGCGGCCGGGATCGGGCTGGCGATCGCCCGCACGTTCGCCGCGCACGGGGCCTCCGTGGTGATCGGGGACCGGGACGGCGAGCCCGCCGAGTCGGCCGCGAAGGAGCTGGGCGAGCGGGTCACCGGCGTGGCGTGCGACGTGCTGGTGCCCGAGGAGGTCGACGCGCTCGTACGGACCTGCGTCGACCGGCACGGGTCGCTCGACGTGATGGTCAACAACGCCGGCATCCTCCGGGACGGCACGCTGCGCCGGATGACGCTCGAGGACTTCGAGGCCGTCGTCGACGTGCACCTGCGGGGCTGCTGGCTCGGCGTCCGGGCGGCCTCGCTGGTCATGCGCGAGCAGCGCCGCGGCGCGATGATCAACATGTCGTCGATCTCGGGCAAGGTCGGGATGATGGGCCAGACCAACTACAGCGCCGCCAAGGCCGGCATCGTCGGGCTGACCAAGGCCGCCGCCAAGGAGCTGGGCCACCTGGGCATCCGCGTCAACGCGATCCAGCCGGGCATCATCGCCACCGCGATGACCGCGGACCTGCGCGAGGACATCCTCGAGGCGAAGCGGGCCGAGGTGCCGCTGGGCCGGATCGGGGAGCCGGACGAGGTCGCGAACGTCGCGCTCTTCCTCGCCTCGGACCTGTCCAGCTACATGACCGGCACCGTGCTCGAGGTGACGGGCGGCCGGCACATCTGAGCCTCCCTACGCTGAGGTCGTGGAGCTCCGGCAGGCCAGGTACTTCCTCGCGGTCGTCGAGCACGGCGGGGTGGCCGGGGCCGCCGCGGCGCTCGGGCTGGCGGGGCCGTCGGTCTCGCAGGCGGTGCGGGCGCTGGAGCGCGAGCTCGGCGCGGAGCTGTTCCACCGGATCGGCCGCGGGATGGTGCTCACCGCGGCCGGCCGGGCGTTCGTCGGGCCGGCGCGGCGGATCGTCCGCAGCGCCCTCGCCGCCGACGGGGCCGCGGTCGGCCCGGGCGGTCCGGTCCGGGGCAGGCTCGACGTCCTGGCCTCGACCTACGTCGCGGTCCATCCCGTCGCCGGGATCGTCGGGGCCTTCCGCCACGCGCACCCGGAGGTCGCCGTGCGGATCGGTGCCCTCCCGGACGACGACGACTGCGCCGCCCTTTGAGGGTCTCCGCACCCCAGGCCCGCCACCTCGAGGAACGCGGCGACGGCGGGGGAGAGCGGCCCCGGGCGGTGGGCGACGACGACCGGGCGGTGCAGCGGCGGGTCCAGGCCGACCGTCCGTGCACCGGGCAGCTCCCGCGCGGCCCCGGCCCGGGAGACCAGGGCGGCCCCGGCGCCCGCGCCGACGAGCTCCCACAGCGCCTGCCGGTGCGCGCACTCCACGGCGGTGCGCGGCTCGCCCAGCTCGGCGCGCAGCCAGCTGTCGCCCAGCTCCGTGACGAGCGGGACCTCGGCGAGCCGGGACCGGGGCAGCGGATCGGGCAGGTCCTCCGTACCGGTCGTCACCTGCACGATCTCCCGCCCGCCGGCGTCGTGGCGGCAGAGCGGGTCCCGGTCCGCGGGCGGGCCGTCGGTCAGCGCCACCTCGCAGCGGCCCGCGCGCAGGTCGGCCTCGACGCCCTCGGCGGTGCCGTCGAGAAGCACGAGCCGGACGCCGGGCAGGCGCCGGCGCAGGGCCGCGGCCAGCTCGGGCAGCGGATCGACGGCGAGCGCCGGCACCGCGGCGATCACGAGCTCGCCGGCCCGCAGCGCGACGACCTCCTCGACGGTGCGCCGGGCCCGCTCGACGTCGGCGACGATCCGGCGGGCCGGTTCGACCAGGGCCCGACCCGCGGGGGTGGGGACGAGGCCGCGGCCGGACCGCTCGAACAGCACGACGCCGAGCTCCTCCTCGAGCCGCCGGATCGCCTCCGACAGCGACGGTTGCGCGAGGTAGAGCGCCTGGGCCGCCCGGGTGACCCCGCCGTGCTCGACGACGGCGAGGAAGTACTCGGCCGCCCGCGGTTCCACGGCCCGACCCTAGGGGCCGGTCAGGCGTCGAGCTCCTGCAGCCGGGCGGCCAGCTCGCGGCGCGAGGAGAGGCCGAGCTTCGCGTAGATGTTGCTGAGATGGAACGCGACGGTGCGGCCGGTGATGAACAGGGTCGCGCCCGTCTCGCGGTTGGTGCGCCCGGCGGCCACGGAGCGGGCCACGGCCAGCTCCTGCGGGGTGAGGCCCAGCGCGTCGCCGGACGAGGGCGGGTGCAGCCCGGCGGAGCGGAGCAGCTCGACGCACTCGGCCAGGAAGGGGGCGGCACCGAGGCGGGCGAGGCGGTCGTGGGCGGTGCGCAGCAGGTCCACCGCCGGGCGCCGCTCGGGGCCGGCCAGGAGCAGCCGGCCGAGGGCGACCTCCAGGCGGGCCCGGCCGAGAGCCGCACCGACGTCGTCGGCCGCCGCGAGGCCCTGCCGGTAGGCGTGTTCGGCCGCCCCACGATCCGCCCGGAGCTCCTCGCGCAGGCCGCGCAGCCGAGCGGCCTCCACCTTCGGCCAGCCGGGCGGGCGGCCCGCGATCCGGGCCTCCAGCGCGCGCAGGGCGTCGTCCGCCTCCTGCTCGCGGCCCAGCCCGAGGAGGGCCTCGGTGCGCAGCGCCCGCCAGCCGACGGTCCCGAGGTTGTCGGTCAGCCGGGCGAGCGCGGGATCGTCGTAGGGCCGCAGCGCCTCGAGCATCGCGCCGTGGTCGTGCTCGGCCTGCGCGAGCGTCGCGGCGGCGAGGGCGGCGTACGCGCGGCCGCCCCACCAGGGCAGCGCCTGCGCGACGCCGGCCGCCGCGGCGGTGTGGGCGCGCGCCGTCTCCCGGTCGCCCCGGCCGGCCGCGACGTAGGCGGCGATGGCCCGCACCACGCCGCTGCCCATCACCACGCCCGCGTCGCGGGCGAGCGAGATCGCCAGCTCCGCCTCGACGGTCGCCTCCTGCCAGTCGCCCGTCCGGTAGTGCGCCTCGGCGAGGTAGCCGAGGGTGAGCAGGCGGCCCTGCATCGGCAGCTGCTGCGCCCGGTCGTCGACCACCTCCGACAGGATCCGGGCGGCTCCGGCGGCGTCGCCGGCCCACAGCGCGAGGATCCCGCGCAGCGCCCGCGCCTCCACGGACACGGGACCGGACCGCCCGGCGTCGAGCACGGCGTCGGCGTCCGCGTGCCGGCCCTCGGCGGCCAGCGCGACGACCAGCACGAACCGTGCCGTCGCCGCGACGTCGGAGGCCTCGTGGGCGGCCAGCGCCTCCTCCGCCGAGGTGACGGCCCGGGCGGTGTCGCCCTCGATGAGCGAGACGAGCGCGAGGTGGGCCGCCGCGGCCGGCCGCCGGGGGTCCTGCCGGCCCCCCTGCTCGACGGCGGCCGTGAGCTCCTCGCGGGCCACCGCGAACCGGCCGGTGAACGCGGCGAGCTGGCCGAGGACGCGGCTGCGGCCGGGGCTCGGCTCCGCCGCGCGCACCTCCGGCTCCGCCCGCACCCCCGCGGCGAGGTCCCCGCCGGCGAGCATCGACTCCAGCGCCCCGACGAGCCGGGCCGACCGCTCCCGGTGGGTGGGGCTGAGATCGGCCGCGGCGAGCAGGTGCGCCGCCGAGTCCCGCCACCGCCGCCCCGCGCGCTCGGTCTCGCCCAGCTCCTGCAGTTCCGCCGCCAGGACGGCGTCCGGCCCGACGGCGGCGGCGATCCGGTGTTCGAGCGCGGCCGCGCCGCCCAGGCGCTCGGCCGCGGCGGCGTGCAGGGTGTGCCGCCGCTCGGGGGAGAGGTCGGCGTAGACCGCGGCCCGGATCAGCGGATGCCGGAACACGACGTCGGGCCGCACGCCGGCCGGCACCTCCTGCAGCACCCCCGCCGCGACGGCCTCGCCGAGCGCCGCGAGCGGGTCCGGCACCCCGGCCAGGGCGGCCACGTCGGACAGCGCGGCCCGCACGCCCAGCACGGCCGCGGCCAGCACGACCTCCTGCGCGGGGCGCGACAGCGCGGCCACGCGGACGAGGACCAGCGAGCCGAACGAGCGCGGTGCGGGCAGGGTGACGGCGAGGTCGAGCAGGTCGGCCGGGGGGATCTCCTCCAGCAGCGCCCGGACGTGCATCGGGTGCCCCTCGGTGTGGCCGCGCAGGCGGCGCGCGGCGGCGGGGGGCAACTCGGGTCCGCCGAGGGCGGTGGAGAGGGCGCCGACGTCGTCGGGGTCCAGCCCGGTGAGCGAGATCCGGCGGAGGAGGGGCTCCTGGGCGAGGACGCGGCCCCAGGCCGGCGACGGCGTGTCCTCCGCGCGGATCCCGGCCACGAGCAGGACCTGGTCCCGGCGGAGCCGCCGCACCACGAACACCAGCGCGCGCACGGACAGCTCGTCGGCCCACTGGGCGTCGTCGACGACCATCAGGACCGGGCCGGCGGACTGCAGCGCGCTCAGGACCTCCAGCAGCGCCGCCCCGACGTCGACCGGGTCGGCCCCGGAGGCCGGCCCCGCGGCGAGGACGGGCAGGTCCGCGACCAGCTCGGCCGGCACGTCGGCGAGGAGCTGCCGCAGCAGGCCGTACGGCATGCCCGCCTCGGCCTCGTCGCCGGCGACCCACAGCACCGTCCCCGCGCCGGCCCGGTCGCGGAAGCGGTGCAGCACGGAGGTCTTGCCGATCCCGGCCCCGCCGGTCAGCCACACCACCCGCGCCTGGCCGGCCCTGGCCCGGTCGAACTCCTCGGCCAGCACGCGGAGTTCCTCGCGTCGCCCGACGAACTCGTCCGGCGCGGTCATGGTGGCAGTGTGCGCGCGATCACGTCGGAAGTCGATGGAGGACGGCCGGTCGGTCCACGGTGGTCACGCCGCCGGGCCGGATGGCGGCGCAGCGTCAGGTGAGGTCCGGGGTCGTGCGGAGCGGTGGGTGATCGCAGCCTGCGTGCGTTGGGGAGCGTGTGTGCGCGCGGTCGTTGATCATTCCGGCCGACCAGCGTCATGATCGCGGGCTGCGTGGGGTCGGGGCGTGTCCGCCGGCCGTCGGCGCACCCTGATCTCGTGTCCGCTCGGGCGTGATCACCCGGTTGTCGCGAAGCAAGCACGTAACGCTGTTGTCGCGCAACCCCATATACAACTTCCGAGTGAATTCTCGACCGGTGTGAAACAGACGGGTCCTCCGGAGGGATCTACCTGCACAACTCGCCGCAAGGGCGCGGCGGGGCACTGATCGGCGGGGCATGGGGGTGCCGTCGCCGGTCGGGAAGGGGGGAACCTTGACCGCTCGCAACGACATCAGGAGAGCGACGTCGGTGACGTCCCGGAGGCGGCGATCCCGCCGGCCACCGGGGCTCGCGGCCGCTGTACCCGTGCGGCTCCCACCCGGTCCACGCTGACCGGTCACCGACCACTCGAATGCCGATTCCCGGGACGGACCACCCCGCACGACGCGGGACCCACCCGGCACACCGGCCGCCCTCGCGCCCCGCGCGACGGCCGAAGATCCACCCGGGTCCGGAGGGTCGCGCCGGCGCGCCCGCGGACCGGAACCCCGAACCTCCGTCGTTCTCCATCACGGTCTCGCCGGCGCGACCGCGCCACGGGCGAGCAGTCAGACGAGGAGGGCCACAGTGCCCGTCATCTCCGAGCCCCATCAGTACAACGAGGATGCGCTGTACGTCGATCTGGCCGCGATCGTCGACCAGCCGCTGCACCTCAAGTGCGAGGGGTTCAACTTCGCAGGATCGATCAAACTCAAGGCGGCCACCGAGATGGTCGAGGCCGCCGAGCGGCGCGGCGTGATCCACCCGTGGTCGGTGCTGGTCGAGTCGTCGTCGGGCAACCTCGGGGTCGCGCTCAGCCTGCTCGCGGCCAGCAAGGGTCTGCGGTTCGTGTGCGTGACCGACTCCCGGTGCAACCTGGCGACCCGTCGGATGATGGAGGCGCTGGGGGCCGAGGTGCACGTGATGACCGACCCCGACCCGGAGGAGGGGCTGCTCGGGGCCCGGTTGCGGCACGTGCGCGAACTCCTCGCCTCGGACGAGAAGTACGTGTGGCTCAACCAGTACGGCAACGCCGACAACTGGCGTGCGCACTACCGGCGGACCGCGCCGGAGATCCACCGCGAGTTCCCGGACCTCGACGTGCTGTTCGTGGGCGCGGGCACGACCGGAACCCTGATGGGATGCGCGCGCTGGTTCCGCGAGTACGCGCCGGAGGTGCGGATCGTGGCGGTCGATGCAGCGGGATCGGTCACCTTCGGCGATGCGCCGGGGCGGCGGATGATCCCGGGGCTCGGCAGCAGCGTGCCGTCGCAGTTCCTGCAGCGGTCCCTGGTCGACGACGTGGTGCGCGTCGAGGAGGCCGACACCGTGCGGATGTGTCACCGGCTCGCCCGCCGCGGGTTCCTGTTCGGTGGCTCGACCGGCACGGTCGTCAGCGGTGCGACCCGCTGGCTGGCCGAGCACGGCACGCCCGGGACCGTGTCGGTGGCCCTGGCCCCCGACCTCGGTGAGCGCTACCTGGACACCGTGTACCAGAGCAACTGGGTCGAGGCGCTCTACGGCGACGAGGTCCTCCGGGACGAGGAGGACGCGGTCCCGACGCAGCGCGCCTGCTCGGCCTGACCGTCACGGCCCGTCGATCGAGCACCTCACACCGCCGGCGGTCGACGTCGGCGCGGGGGTGCTGTCGTGCTGCGCCTCCGCGTCGGCGAGCCGGCGCGCGGTCGGCCGGCCCGCCGCGGAAGGGCGCACTCGACGCGACCCGCGTCGCGGCGTCGCAGGAGCGCACCCTTGCGCCCGAGGCGATGGTCGCCCCGCCGCGGCGCAGGATCTCCGACGCGGTGGAGCGGCGCGCGGCCGTCCGGCCCCTGTGCCACGATCTGCGGCATGCCGGTGGACGACGACACGAGCGACGCCGGTGCTCCCGCCGACGTCCTCGGCGCGTTCGAGTCGGTCCCCGCGATCATCTGGGCCTTCGAGGGCCCCGAGCTGCGGGTCGTCGCGGCCAACACCGGTGCCCGCGCCTCGGCCGGGTTCCGGCCCGGGATCGTCGGGCGCCCCATCCGCGAGGTGCTGCCGGAGCTCGAGGGGCAGCAGATCTTCGAGATGATGGAGGAGGCCTACTCCGAGGGCCGCCCGGTCTCGGCCGAGCACCGCCGGGTGCTCGTCGACCGGGACGGCGACGGCCGGCTCGAGGAGGGCTTCTTCACCTACACGTTCCTGCCCACGCACCACGCCGACGGCGCGGTCCGCGGGCTCGTCGTGCACATCGCCGAGACCACCGCGCAGGCCCTGCGCCAGGAGGAGGCCGAGCTCGCGGCGGCGGCGTCCGAGCGGCGCTACCGGCACGCGTCGGAGATCGTGCTGGAGCTGCAGCGGAGCCTGCTGCCCACCGGCGTGCCCGTGCTCCCCGGCCTCGTCACCACCGCGCACTACCGGGTCGCCGGCGACGAGCTGGCGGCCGGCGGGGACTGGTTCGACGTGCTGGTGCTGCCCGACGACCGCGTCGCGCTGCTGGTCGGCGACGTCGTGGGCCACGGCGCGGGCGCGGCCGGCGCGATGGGGCAGCTGCGGGCCGTCGCGCTCGACGCGCTGCACGCGGGGGAGACCCCGGCGGCCGCGCTGGAGCGGCTGGACCGCTTCGCCGCGCGGCAGCGGGCGACCCGCGCCGCGAGCGTGTGCGTGGCCGTGCTGGACCCGGCGACCGGGGAGCTCGAGGTGGCCGCGCACGCCCACCCGCCGCCCGTCGTCGTCGGGCCGGACGGGTCCCGCCGGCTCGCGGTGCCCGCCACGACGCCGCTGGGCACGGGAGGTCCCGCGGCCGCGTGGGTCCGGGACCGGGTCGAGGTCGGCGAGACGCTGCTGGTCTACAGCGACGGGCTCGTCGAACGGCCGGGCCGCCCGCTGGGGGAGACGGTCGCGTCGCTGGCCGGGACCGCGGCCGCGGCGCGCCGCGACCTCGACGACCGGGTCCTGGACGACACGACGCTGCCCGACTCGGGCGTGGAGCGGCTCGCCACCGTGGTCACCGAGCGGATGGGCTTCCTCGGCGAGGGCTACGAGGACGACGTCACCCTGGTGCTCGCCGAGCGCCGCACGCCCCCGCCGAGGTTCGTGCTGGATCTGGACGCCGAGCCGGCAATGCTGGCGGTGGTCCGCCGCGGGCTCACGGGCTGGCTGGAGGAGGTCGGCGCGGGCGACGACGACGTCGACTCGCTGGTCTACGCGGCGGTCGAGGCGCTCTCCAACGTCGTCCGGCACGCGTACGCCGGGGCGGACGGGCCGGAGCGACCGGTGCGGTTCGAGGCGGAGCTGGGTCCGGACGGCGTCGTCCGGCTCGCCGTCGCCGACGCCGGACGCTGGCGGCAACCGCCCCCCGGACCGGTGGTGGGTGGGCGCGGGGTGCTGATGATGCGCGAGCTGACCGACGACACCGTGATCGACCATGGCCCCGCGGGCACGACGGTGCGGCTCGGCCGCCGGCTGGGTCGCCCGGTCACGATCGGGGTGCCGCCGCCGGCTCCGGAGCCGCGGCCGCGGGACGACAAGCTCGCCGTGGACCTCGACGAGGTCGCCGGCGTCGCCACGGTGTCGGGTCCCGTCGACCTGACGACCGTGGACCAGCTGCGGGCGCAGCTGCTGCACGCCGCGCGCGGCGGGACCCGCCCGCTGCGGGTCGACCTCGACGGGGTCACGGTGCTGTCCAGCGCCGGCGTCCAGCTGTTCCACGACCTCGCCCGGCTGCTGCCCGGGCTGCGGCTGCGCGTCGACCCGGACGGGGTCGCGGGCGCCGTCGTCGCGCTGACCGGGCTCGCCGACCGGCTGGCCTGACTCAGGCCCCGATCCCGCGGAAGAGGTTGTCGACGAGCGCGTCGGCGGTCGCGTGGTCGAGGGGCAGGTCGGGCACGAGGAGCCGGTGGTAGCAGGCGCCCCACAGCTGGTCGACGACCGTCTCCGGGTCGAGGTCGGCCCGGAGCTGCCCGGCGGCGCGGCCCCGCTCCATGCGCTCGACCGCCAGCCGCCGCCGCGGGGAGGAGTAGGTGCGCAGGTAGGCCTCGCGCAGCTCCGGGTCCGTCTGCGCGTGCCCGATGAGCTCGGCGACCGTGCGCCCGGCCGTGGTGGTGGTCAGCAGGTCGACGAAGGCGTGCAGCTGGGTGCGGAGGTCGGCCTGCACGTCCCCGGTGTCGGGGAACTCCAGCGCCGCCTCGACGGTGCTGAAGTAGCCCTCCAGCGCGAGCGTGCCCTTGGACGGCCAGAGCTTGTAGATCGTCACCTTGCTCGCGCCCGAGCGCCGCGCCACCTCGTCGACGGTGAACCCGGCCATGCCCCCGTCGAGCAGCAGCGCGCCCGCCGCGGCCAGCACCTCGCCGCGCACCTGCTCCGTCGGACGGCGCCCTCGGCCCACGGGTCCTCCTTATTGAACTCGTCGTACACATATGGTTTTATGAACTCATCGTACACATCAAGGAGGACGACATGACCACCGCCCACGACACCCGCGTCGCGCTCGTGACGGGCGGCTCCGGCGGCATCGGACGGGCCGTGGCGGAGCGGCTCGGCGCCGACGGGTTCGCCGTGGCCGTGCACTACGCCGGGAACGCCGAGCGGGCGAAGGAGGCCGCGGCCGCCGTCGAAGCCGCAGGGGGCCGCAGCCTCGTCGTCGGCGGGGACGTGGCGGACGAGCAGGCCGTGGCGGCGATGTTCGACGAGGTGGAGCGGGCCTTCGGCGGCGTCGACGTCGTGGTCCACACCGCCGGGATCATGCTGCTCGCGCCGCTGGCCGAGCTCGATCTCGACGACTTCGACCGCATGCACCGCACCAACGTCCGCGGCACGATCGTGGTCGGCCGCGAGGCGGCGCGCCGGGTGCGGACCGGCGGCGCGATCGTGACCTTCTCCAGCTCGGTCGTGAAGCTCGCGCTGCCCACCTACGCCGGCTACGCCGCGAGCAAGGGCGCGGTCGACGCGATCACGATGATCCTGGCCAAGGAGCTGCGCGGCCGCGACGTCACGGTCAACGCCGTGGCGCCCGGCCCCACGGTCACACCGCTGTTCCTCGACGGCAAGCCGCAGGAGGCCGTCGACCGGCTCACGTCGATGTCGCCCCTGGAGCGGCTGGGGGAACCCGTCGACATCGCCGAGGCCGTGGCCTTCCTGGCCGGGCCTGCGCGGTGGGTCAACGGGCAGGTCCTCTACGTCAACGGTGGGGTGGCCTGACCTCGCCTGCACGGGGGACGCCGGCGACCGGCCGGCTCCCCGTGCGGTCCTCGGCTCGGTCTCCTGACGGCGCGGTGAGCACGATCACCCGAGCAATAACTTGCATGGTGCATACATCAGGTTATCGTTGCATGTAGCAATCAAACACGAGGACGAGGAAGACACCGTGTCCATCACCCACGCCGAGGCGGCGCCCCGGGCCCGGACGGGGAGCAGCACCCCCGACGGGGCCGCCGGCGGCGCCGGCATGACCCACCGCCAGATCGTGCAGGCCCTGACCGGCATGCTGCTGGCGCTGTTCACCGCGCTGCTGTCGTCGACGATCGTCTCCAACGCACTGCCGACGATCATCACGGACCTGCACGGCTCGCAGAGCCAGTACACCTGGGTCGTCACCGCGACCCTGCTGGCCTCGACCGCCAGCACGCCGATCTGGGGCAAGCTCTCGGACCTCTTCTCCAAAAAGCTGCTGGTCCAGATCGCGATCGTGCTCTACATCGGCGGGTCGATCCTGGCGGGCTTCTCGCACTCCGTCGACATCCTCATCGTCTGGCGCGCGGTGCAGGGCCTCGGCCTCGGTGCCCTGCAGTCGCTGGTCATGATCGTGATCGCGGCGATGATCAGCCCCCGCGAGCGCGGCCGCTACACCGGCCCGATCGCCGCGGTGATGTCCCTGGCCACCGTGGCCGGCCCGCTGATCGGCGGCGTGATCGTGGACAGCTCGCTGGGCTGGCGCTGGTGCTTCTGGGTCGGCGCGCCGGTCGCGATCGTCGCGCTGGTCGTCGTGCAGCGCACCCTGAACCTGCCCGTGGTCAAGCGCCCGGTGAAGATCGACTATCTGGGTGCGGCCCTGATCGCCGCCGGTGTCTGCGACCTGCTGGTCTGGGTCACCCTCGCCGGCAACGACTTCGCCTGGACCTCGGGCACCTCCTGGTCGCTGCTCGCGATCGGCGTCGTCCTGCTGGGCCTGGCGGTGTTCGTCGAGTCGCGCGCCGCGGAGCCGATCGTGCCGCTGCGGCTGTTCAAGGACCGTACGACCACCCTCGCCACCGTCGCGAGCGTCGCGGTCGGCGTGGCGATGTTCGGCAGCGCGGTCTTCCTCGGCCAGTACTTCCAGATCGCGCGCGGCTACTCGCCGACGGCCTCGGGCCTGCTGACCCTGCCGATGATCATCGGCTCGACGGTCTCGGCCACCCTCTCCGGGCAGCTCATCTCGCGCCTGGGCAAGTGGAAGGGCTTCCTGGTCGCCGGCGCGGTCCTCATGATCGGCGGCTTCGGCCTGCTCGCCACGATCGACCACGCCACGAACATGGTCCTGGTCGGCACCTTCCTCGCCGTCCTGGGCCTCGGCATGGGCACGACGATGCAGAACCTGGTCCTCGCGGTGCAGAACTCCGTGCAGGCGAAGGACCTCGGCGCAGCGTCGTCGACGGTGACCTTCTTCCGGTCGCTGGGCGGCACGATCGGCGTCTCGGTCCTCGGCTCGATCCTGGCCAGCCGGGTCTCCAGCCTGACCACCGAGGGCCTGGCCGACGCCGGGGTCGCGGTCCCGGCCGGCGGATCCGGTGAGGTCGGGATCGGCTCGCTGAACCAGCTGCCCGGGTTCGTCGCCGACATCGTCCGCGCCGCCTACGGCGACGGCACCGCCACGATCTTCCTGGTCTCCGCGGTCCTGGCCGTGGTCTCGCTGCTCGCGATCGTGTTCATCAAGGAGGTGCCGCTGCGCACCCAGAGCGGCATCGAGCAGCAGCGGCAGGAGGGGGACGGCGGTGTCGCCCCCGCGGCGGTCGCCGCGCAGGCCGCAGCGATCGAGCCCGCCACCACGCCGATCCCCGTCGTGCGGAACGAGCGCGCGGTGCCCATCGCGCCCGCCGCGCCCGCCGCGCCCGCCGCCGTCGCGCCGGCAGGGGACTGGTCGCACGGCCGGCACGCCCGGCCCCAGCAGGCCCTCCGGCCATCCCCGCGGCCCCGGCCGCGTCCGGTGCAGGACCCCGGCGGCGTCGGCCCGGCGGTGTACGGCTTCGTGACCGGCGTCGGCGGGACGGGGATCCGCGACGCCGCCGTGACCTTGACCGGGGCCCGCGGCGAGCAGGTCGCCCGCACCACCACCGCGCCCGACGGCGGCTACGAGTTCCACCTCCGCACCGGCGGCACGTACCTGCTGGTCGTGTCCTCGGGGTCGCTGCGGCCCTCGGCGTCGATGGTCGCCGTGGCCGACCGACCGGCCCGGCACGACGTCACCCTCGCGGGCGGCGGCCGGGTCTCCGGCACCGTCGACCGAGGCGCCACCGAGCCCGCCCCCGGCGCGGCCGTCACGCTGATCGACGCCCGGGGTGACGTCGCCGGTGCCGCCCGCGCCGACGAGACCGGCGACTACGCGATCGACGGCGTCCCGGCCGGGACCTACACCCTCACCGCCGCGCTGGCCGGCCACCAGCCCGTGGTCACGACCGTGCGGGTCGCGGACGGCGAGGCGGCGACCGTCGACCTGCAGCTCCCGGTCCGGGCCGAGCTGCGTGGCACGGTCACGGCCGCACGCACCGGCCGGGTCGTGGCCGAGGCCGTCGCGACGCTGATCTCGCCGGAGGGCGAGGTCGTCGGCACCGCCACCACGGGGGCCGACGGCGGGTTCGCCTTCGCCGACCTGCCCGCCGGCACCTACACGCTCACCGCCGCCGGGTACGCGCCGGACGTCCGCAGCGTGCGGGTCGAGCCCGGCACCACCACGGAGGTGCGGGTCGAGCTCGGTGCGCCGGCACCGTGGGACGGCGCCGCCGGTGTCGCCCCCGCCGACGGCCGGAGGTTCGACCCGGTCGCGGGGGACTGACCGCTCCTACCGGCAGGAACGCGACCGCCGGCCGCCGGGACCTCCCGGCGGCCGGTGGCCGTGTGTACGAGCTGCACGATCGCCGGGTGTGACCGTTCCGCGCCGGTTCCGTCGGCTTCGCGGTCGCAGGTGACCGTCACGGCGGCGTGATCACCATTCGGGACACTTCGAGGCCGCTGGTGGCCGTGTGCGGTCCCGGTCAGCGATCACGATCAGAGGTTCTGGAGCTGCGGGCGGCGGCGGTTGATTCATGATCGCCATCTGGGACCGCTCGCCGCGGTCGCGCGGCCCGCTGACCGACCGGGGCTCCCGCTATCTCAGGAAGCTTGATACGGTGCCGTGGCGCACCGAAGCGGAACCCCGGAGGACACGTGAACATCGACCGGTTGGTCGCGATCGACGTGCACACCCACGTCGAGCAGGACGGACACGGCTGCTTCTCGCTGGACCAGGAGCTGATGGACGCCTCGGCGCAGTACTTCCGCGCCGACCAGGACCGCACCCCGACCGTCGCGGCGATCGCGGAGCACTACCGCGAGCGCGACATGGCCGCTGTGGTGTTCACCGTCGACGCGGCCTCGGGCACGGGGCACCCGGCGTTGTCCAGCGAGGAGATCCTCGACGGCGCCGCCGAGTTCCCGGACGTGCTGATCCCGTTCGGCTCGGTGGACCCGCACGCCGGCAAGGCCGCCGTCACGCGGATCCGCGCGCTCGTCGAGCGCGGCGCCCGCGGGTTCAAGTTCCACCCGTCGCTGCAGGCCTTCGAGCCCAACGACCCGCAGTACTACCCGCTCTACGAGGCGATCGCCGAGGCCGGCGTGCCGGCGCTGTTCCACACCGGGCAGACCGGGATCGGGGCCGGCCTGCCGGGCGGGCACGGGATCAAGCTTCGGTACTCCGCGCCGATGCTGCTCGACGACGTCGCCGCGGACTTCCCCGACCTCACGATCGTGATGGCGCACCCGTCCGTGCCGTGGCAGGACGAGGCCATCTCCATCGCCACGCACAAGGCCAACGTGTTCATCGACCTCTCCGGCTGGCGGCCGAAGTACTTCCCGCCGCAGCTGGTGCGGGCGGCGAACACGATGCTGCGGGAGAAGGTGCTGTTCGGCTCGGACTTCCCGGTCATCACCCCGGACCGGTGGCTGGCGGACTTCGCGAACCTGGAGATCAAGGACGACGTCCGGCCGCTGATCCTCAAGGACAACGCCGTGCGGGTCCTCGGGCTCGGCTGATCACGGCACCCGGTAGAGGGCGCGGGCGTTCCCACCGGCGATCATCGCGGCGATCCGCCGGACGTCGTCCTCGGCGGCCTGGTCCTCGGCGACCCAGCCGCCCAGCACCCGGTGGGCGGCGCGACGGAACGCGCGGGCCGCGACCAGGTACAGCTCGGGCAGCCCGAAGGCGTCGGAGGAGTACAGGAGCCTGCCGAACGGGGCCAGCTCCAGCGCCTCGGCGAGCACCTCCGCCGCGCGGTGCCCGACGTAGGTCGAGGCCAGCCCGACGTCGAACCACACGTGCGGGAACACCTGCGCCAGCCAGGCGGCCTCGCGGTGGTACGGGTAGCAGTGCAGCAGCACGATCGGCGTGCCGGTGTCCGCCGTGGCCCGGCAGAAGGCCGTGAGCAGCACCGGGTTCGCCCGGTGCAGGTCCTCGTCCGGGTCGCCGAAGCCGGTGTGCAGCTGCACCGGCAGGCCGCGGTCCACGCCGCACCACAGTGCGTGGCGCAGCAGGACCGGGTGGGCGAGGCGGCCGCCGGTGCGCGCCCACTCCGCGGCGGCGGCCGCGACCTCGGCCGGCGCGGGCCGGCCCGGTGGGACGTCGAAGCCGTGCCGGTAGGCCAGGATCGACTTGCAGGCGACGGCGCCCGCGGTGCGCCGGGCGAGCTCCTCGACGAGAGCGTCGGCGTAGTCGGCCGGGCGCACCCCCGAGCGTGCGACGTCCTCGGCCACGGCCTCCAGCCGCACGACCTCGGCGACGGGCGCGCCCGCCGCCGCGGACAGCGCGTCGAGCCCGAGCAGGTCGGGGGCGCGCAGGCCGTGGTCGACGAGCAGGGCGTCCGTGCCGGTGGCCGCCAGCAGCCGTCGGGTCACCTCGGCCGCGCCGAGCTCCCGGCGGCGGGCCAGGTAGTCCGCCGGCGGGGCGTGCCGCGGGAGATCGACGACCGGGGCGCACTCGCGGCGCACCGCGAGGCCGAGCATCGAGTCCCACGGGTCGCCGGCGGGTGCGGGTGCCTCGGTGAGCAGCCCGGCGAAGCCGGTGGCGTCGAGCTCGTCGCCCACCACGCTGTGGCAGTGGTGGTCGACCAGCCGCAGCTCCTCGGCCCACGCGGTCACCACCGCCACCGGGTGGCGGCGATGATCTCCGCGGCGGTCCGGCCTGTGAACGCGTCGGCCTCCGCCCGGCGCACGGCGAGCAGGGTCTCGGTGAGCGCCGGGCCGAACGCGTCGGTCAGGGCCGGCTCGGCCTCGAACGCCGCGACGGCGGTGCCGAGATCGGTGGGCAGGCGCTCCACCCCGAGCCGCGTCCGCTCGTCGTCGGACAGGCCGGCCGGGTCCGCGTGCACCGGCTCCGGCAGCGTGCGGCCCTCCGCCAGACCGGCGAGCCCGGCCGCGAGCACGCCGGCGACCACGAGGTACGGGTTGGCGGCCTGGTCGACGCACTTGACCTCGACGTTGGCCGCGGTCGTCTCCTCGCCGTGCGAGCCGGTGACCAGCCGGACCGCGGCCTCCCGGTTCTCCCGGCCCCAGCAGGCGTACGCCCCCGCCCAGTGCGAGGGCAGGAGCCGCAGGTAGCTCGCGACGCTGGGGGCGCCGACGGCCAGCAGCGCGGGCAGCCGCCCCAGGATCCCGGCGGTGAACGCCTCGGCCTCGGGGGTGAGCCCGAACCGGCCGTCACCCCCGGAGAAGACGTTGCGGCCGTCGCGGTCGAGGGAGATGTGCAGGTGGCCGCCGTTGCCGACGCCGGGGTCGGCGACGCTGGGCGCGAAGGAGACCGCGAGACCGTGCCGTGCGGCGACCGCGCGGATCGTGGTGCGCACGAGGACGGCGGTGTCGGCGGCCGCGACGGGCGACTCCGGCGCGACCGACAGCTCGAACTGGCTCGGGGTGTACTCGGGATGGAACTGCCGCACGTCGACGCCCTCGGTGGCGAGCGCGCGCAGCAGGTCGACGCCGTAGTCCGACAGCTCGACCAGCCGGGTCATGCCGTAGGCCGGGCCGGTCACGGCGGGCTCCGGCTCGCCGTCCCCGGCCCGGTACACCACCCACTCGACCTCGAAGGCGGCGCGCGCGCTGAGCCCGGCTCCGGCCAGGCGGTCGACCGTCCGGGCCGCGAGGAGCCGGGCGCAGCCGGGATGCGGCTCGCCCTCCTGCGTCCACCGGTCCGCCGGCGCCCACGCCCACCCGGGCTGGGCGGCGAGGGCGACGAGCCGGTCCAGGTCGGGGAGGAGCCGCAGGTCCCCGGTCGGGTTCGCCACCGCGGTGGCGGCGATCGAGTCGTCGACGCCGAACGCGTCGAACACCGGGGTGGCGCCGACGCCCCACGCCGCCGCGTGCTCGAACGCCGCCAGCGGCACACCCTTGGCCCGGGTGATGCCGGCGGTGTCCACGAAGGTCAGCGCGATCGCGGCGATCCGTTCGGCGGCCATCCGCTCGACGAGGCTGCGCGCCCGCGCGGCCCGCTCCTCGCGCCCGGCGGCGTCCAGCTGTGCGGTGTCCATGCCCGACGATCGTGCCAGCTCGGGGGCGGCGGCCGGGAGATCCGGCCGCCGCCCCGTCGTCCCCCCAGGACCGGACCTCAGGGACGGATCTCGTAGACCGCGTTGAACGCCGTCTCCGCGGCCTTGCGGAACCGGGTGAAGCCGGCCTCCGCGGCGATCTGCCGGATCGGGAACTCGCCCGCCTGTGCGCCGAGCGCGTAGCCCCCGGGCTGGGAGAGCGCGTTGGGCACGCAGAGGAACGTCGAGCCGCTGTAGTAGAGCCGGCCGACCGGGTGGAGGTTGTCCGCGACGGTGTCGCCCGCGGCGGGCTCGACGACCATCCAGGTCCCGTCCGGTGCCAGCGCCTCCCGGACCCGGCGGGCGGCCCCGACCGGGTCGCCCATGTCGTGCAGGCAGTCGAACATCGCGACCAGGTCGTACCCGGTGCCGGTGAACCCCTGCGCGGAGGCGACCTCGAAGGTCACCCGGTCGGCCACGCCGGCGTCGGCGGTGCGTTTGCGCGCCTCGACGATCGACTCCGCGTGGTAGTCCGAGCCGGCGAACGTGCTGCGCGGGAAGGCCTTCGCCATCAGCAGCGCGGACTCGCCGAGCCCGCAACCGACGTCGGCGACCCGGGCGCCGCCCTCCAGCTTCGCCTGCACGCCGTCGAGTGCGGGGATCCAGTTCTGCACCAGCTCTGCGACGTACCCGGAGCGGTAGAACGCGGCGCAGCCGTGGAACACGTCCTCGTCGTGCGCGTCCCAGGGCACCCCGGTCCCGGTGCGGAAGCTCTCCGCGATCTTCTCGTCGGCCCGGAGATAACCCAGCACCAGCCGGTACGCCGCGGAGATGTTCGGCCCGTCCGGGTCGACGAGGCAGTAGGCCTGCTCCTCGGTCAGCGAGAACTCGCCGGTCCGGGGCTCGTAGGTGATGTAGCCGCCCGCGGCCTGCCCGCGCAGCCACTCGGTGAGCGGGCGCTCGTGACAACCGGTGCGTGCGGCGAAGGCCGCCGGTGTCGCCGGGCCGTCGGCCAGCGCGGTGTAGAGGCCGAGGCGGTTCCCGACCGCGACCGACCCGGCGGCGCCCGTGGCGCCGATCTCGGTGACGAAACGCCCGAGGAACTCGGCCACCCTGTCCTGATCCATCCCCTGCTCCTTCCGTCCGCCCGGCTCGGGTGCCGGTCGACGACGACCGTGCGCGCCGGGGCTTGCACGGGCCTGGCTCCGGCTGTCCGGGCGCTGACAACGCGTCCGCCGCCCGGGCATGCTGTCGGCGGAGGTGGGGGATGGGCGGCGTCCGTGTCGAGGTGCTCGGGCCGTTGCGCCTGCTCGTCGACGGGACGCCGGTCGAGGTCCCGGGCCCGAAACGCCGCGCCGCACTCGCCCTCCTCGCGCTGGCCGGGGGCCGCACCGTGCCCGTCGACCACCTGCTCGACGCCCTGTGGTCCGGCGGCGTCCCGGACTCCGGCCGGCAGGCCCTGCACACGCACGTCTCGCGGCTGCGCACACTGCTGGGCCCGGCGGCCGATCGGCTGCGGACCCTGCAGGACGGGTACCGGCTCGAGCTGGCGGCCGACGAGTTGGATCTGGCCGAGGCCCGGGCGCTGCTGGCGCGGACGAAAGGCCTGGACGACCCGGCCGCCGCCCTCCCGCTGCTGCGGCAGGCGCACGCCCTCTGGCGCGGCCCCGTCCTCGCGGACCTGACCGACGTCCCGCCGATCGCCGTGGCCGTCGAGGAGCAGGAACGGCTCCGGCGGGAGGTGACGGACGCGCTGGTCGACCGGGCCGTCGACGCGGGTGACGGCGCCGGCGTCGTCGGGCAGGCGGCGGCGGCCCTCGCGGCCGACCCGCTCCGCGAGCCCGGCGCGGTGCTGCTGATGCGGGCGCTCGCGGCGAGCGGACAGCCGGCCGAGGCGCTGCGGGTGGGTCGGGAGTTCCGGCGGATGCTGGCCGACGAGACCGGGCTCGACCCGTCACCGGCGCTCGGCGAGGTCGAGCGGGCCGTCGCGGCCGGGGCGGCCGGGCCCGCTCCCGCCGCGCCCGGACGTCCGACGCCGGCGACCCGGCTGATCGGCCGCGAGGAGCAGGTGAGCGCGCTGCGCCGGCTGCTCGCCGAGGAGCGGCTGGTGACCGTGGTGGGCCCGGGCGGGGTGGGCAAGACCCGGGTCGCGCTGGAGGTCGCCGGCCGCGGCGAGGCGCCCGTGGTGCTGCTGGCACCGGTCACCGACCCCGCCGGCCTGCCGCACGCCCTCGCCGCCGCCCTCGACCTGGAGGTGTCCCGCGGCGACGTCCTGGCCTCCTGCCTGGCGCTGCTCGGCGACCGGACGGGCCTGCTCGTCGTCGACAACTGCGAGCACCTGCTCGCCGGCGCGCGCGAGCTCGTCGAGGCGCTCCTCGCGGCCTGTCCGCGGCTGTCCGTGCTGGCCACGAGCCGGGAGCGGCTGGGACTGGCCGCCGAGTACACCTACCGGCTGGCCCCGCTGCCGGTCCCGCAGCCGGGTGGTGAGGTGGCCGCGTCGGCGTCGGTCGCGGTGTTCCTCGAGCGGGCCCGCCGCGCGCGGCCCGGGCCGCCGCCCGGTCCGGCGGAGCTGCGGCTGGTCGCGGACATCGTGCGCCGGCTCGACGGGCTGCCGCTGGCGATCGAGCTCGCCGCGGGCCGGCTGTCCAGCCTGTCGCTGGCCGACCTGCACGCCCGGCTGGACCGCTCGCTCGACCTGCTCGGCGGTGCGCGGACCGGCAACGCCCGGCACCGCACCCTGCGGGCGACGGTCGAGTGGTCGTACCAGCTGCTTACGGACGACGAGCAGCGGCTGTTCCGCCATCTCGCGCTGTTCGCCGACGGCGCCGACCTCGACACCGCCGAGCAGCTGGCCGCCGACCTCGGCCTCGGCGGGGACCCCGGCGGCCTGCTGGCGCGGCTCGTCGACGCCTCGCTGCTCGACGCCGACTTCGCCGACGTGACCCGGTACCGGATGCTGGAGACGTTGCGCGCCTTCGGGTCCGACCGGCTCGTCGCGGCCGGCGAGGCGGACGCGGCCGAGGCGCTCCTGGTCCGCTGGGCGGTCGGGCTGACCGAGCGGATCCGGGCGGGGCTCGACGGCGCGGACGAGGCCGAGGCGGACACGACCCTGCGCCGCGAGATCGCGAACCTGCGCGTGGCCTGGCGGCTGGCCCGGCGGCGCGGGGATCTCGACGCCGCGGCGGCGATCGTGATCGCCCTGTTCGAGGCGATCGGCTACCGCGACCTCGTCGAGCTGCGGGGGTGGGCCGAGGAGCTCGCAGCCGACCCGGCACTGGCCGCGCATCCCCGCGCGGCCGCGGTGCTGGGCGTCGCGGCGGAGGCGGTCTACCACCGTGGCGACGCGACCGGCGCGGAGCTGCTGGCCCGGACCGGGCTGGAGCGCGG